>JAPKCZ010000218.1 GCA_028822745.1 Kiritimatiellia bacterium
CGAGTTGCTGGCAACGCTGAGCGCGATGGGACACGGAGATGAAATCATACTGGCCGATGCACACTTTCCCGGAGACACATTCAACGCGAATGTCATACGGGCAGACGGGCTTCTCGTTCCCGACCTTCTGGATGCGATCCTGCCGCTGTTCGAGTTGGATAGCTATGTAGAGGCTCCGTTGGTCATGATGGCCGCCGTTGAAGGTGATACGCTGGATCCTGCCGTTGAAAAAGCGTATCGCGCTCCCGTCGACAAACATGCCGCCCGCACCGCGCCCATGGCGCGCATTGGACGCTTCGAATTCTATGACCGAGCAAAAGAGGCTTTTGCTGTTGTCATGACCGGAGATACGGCTAAGTACGGGAATATTCTACTAAAAAAGGGCGTCACGCCCTGCTAAGAAGAGTCATCGATATGAATCAAACCAATGATGCTGTTGATCCCGATGCCGTACCCAAGGCTCGACTGTCTTCTGGCGATGACATTCCCATGGTGGGCCTGGGCACATTTGGCTCGGACCATGTATCCGGCGAAGCGATTGCAGAAGCTGTTGTCGGCGCCGCTGAAGTGGGTTACCGCCACTTTGACTGCGCGTCCGTTTATGGCAACGAGGATCTGATCGGTGGCGCCCTACAGCGGGTCATGGCAAACGGCATAGCCCGTGAAGACCTGTGGGTGACGTCAAAATTATGGAATGACAAGCATGCCGAAGAAGACGTCATTCCATCTTTCCAGCAGAGCCTAAAAGATCTGCAACTCGACTACCTTGACCTCTATCTAGTGCATTGGCCATTCCCCAACTTTCACCCTCCCCACTGCGATGTCTCTGCACGGAGCATGGATTCGAAGCCGTACATTCATGACAGCTACATGAGGACATGGAGGCAGATCGAGAAACTCGTCGAGATGGGCTTGGTTCGGAACATTGGTACCTCCAATATGACGATACCCAAAATGGAACTGCTGTTGCGTGATGCGGCCGTGAAACCGGTCACCAACGAAATGGAAATCCACCCTCATCTGCAACAACAGGAACTGTTTGACTACGTCAGGAGCAACGACATCCTTCCCATCGGTTACTGCCCTCTGGGATCTCCGAACCGGCCCGAGCGGGACCGCATGCCGGGCGACACGGTTGACATGGAAGATCCCGCCGTTCTGGCTGCGGCAGAGAACCACGGCATCCATCCAGCATCCGTCTGCCTCAAATGGGGCGTGCAGCGAGGACACGCGGTGATTCCCATGTCGGCGAATCCGCGAAACTATCTATCCAACCTGAAATGCGTCACCATGGATCCGTTAACGGATGCGGAAATGACGGCACTGAGCCAGATCGACAAGCATTGCCGACTCGTTAAAGGCCACGTATTTCTCTGGAAGGACGATCAAACCTGGGAAGACCTCTGGGATCTAAACGGCGAAATCACGCCAGCCTAGAAGCCATCCAGCGACTCGAAAAGTTCACGCGATATCCCCAAAAGCTCGTAGCGCCGTTTGCGCCTGGCGTTGACGGCAGAGGCAAGCACGCCGATCAGGCCTAAGCGGATGGATCGCGATGTAAACGCCCGCTTATTCACGAAACAAAATCAGTTCTTCGTACGCGTGTATGTTAATAACGGATTACTGCGGAACCGGCCTGTATCAAAGCGACCGGTCACCATTGAAGCACGTGGTCGTTCGCACGACCTGATGCGCATTAAACGAGACCTTGAAGGCGGCATAGTTTTCGCGCGTCTCAAAGACCTGACTGTCATCCCAAAGCACGCGCCAGTCGCTGTCCGTTTCGGGCCACAGAAAGACCTGACCCTGAATCAGCCGGATATCGGCGTCGATGCCCGGAAAATCGTCGCTGCCGTCGCCCGAAATGCGTAACACCTGCTCGGGAGATAGAATCTCCTGTGTTGCGCACATGAGATTGTCGCGTATGCGCCCGGGGTTGGTCGCCATGGCTACAAATCCCCCACGTCCCTGTTCACGCTGTATGGCCCAGGCAAGGCAAACGCTGCCAACAGAGACACCGCATTCGGCGGCAATGGCCTGAATGACGGGATCCTCCATGTCAGAGCGATGCGTCTTAAAGCGGTCACGCGCAGGCCTCCGGGGGGAGCCCAACGCCATATAACCGGTACACACAATGTTCTCAGAATCGAAATAGCGACGTAAGTCAGTCGACTGCATCAGCGGGTGCATCTCCATCTGATTCGCAACCGGTCGATCGGCCTCCGAAACATCACGTAGCAACAGTTCCATGCAGGCACGCGTATGGTTCGAGGTGCCAACATCAACAATCTTGCCAGCCTTCTTCAACGCAAGAATTTCGGACCATGTTTCCATAAAGGCTTCATGGATGTACGGAACGGCATCCGGATTACGATGATCGCCGCCGCATCCGGGCGTATGGACGTTTGGCCATGGCCAATGGTTCAAATACAGGTCGATCTTGTCGACACCAAGTGCCTCGAGCGTCGACTCCAGCGCAGGCGCGACATCTTTGGGTGCCATGTGGCCGTTCCAAAGCTTGCCCGTGATAAACAGATCGTCAACCGAGTCGATGTATCCCTTGGCGATGGATTCACGAATAGCGTCCCCGACAATAGATTCGTTTTCGTAGGCGCGCGCCGTATCCAGATGACGCCAGCCCAAGCGGATGGCCTCGACCGTCGCATCTTTCATCAGATCCTGAGCCCAATCCGAATGAAAGGTGCCGTAGGCCGCTGCCGGCATCATCGCACCGCCGGGTAGGGGTAACTGACGAACCGTTGCGGGGTCGACACGTTCGAGTTGGCTCATTTCAAGAGCAGATTCTGACATTCCCCCTCCTTTCAACTGATAAAATTTTTGTTACTGCCGACGCACGCGCGATTTAGAGATCAATCATGACTTTCAACGAGCGGTCGTATTCCTTGTCGACAAAGGCATACGCTTCTTGAAACTGTTCGAATGGAAAATGTTTAGAAATGAGAGGGTCCGTTTTCACATCGCCCGACGCGATCCACTTGACCGCCTGTTCCCAATCCTCATGGCGATACATCATCGATCCCATCACGGTGAGTTCATGTTCGCAGATAACCGACATGTCCACCTGCGGCTTGTCCCCATAGACACCGACGATCAGTAGGGTCCCCCCTTTACCAATGCCAGCCACGAGCGACGTCAAGCTGGGTTCCACGCCTGACACTTCCATGGCCACGTCGTAGCCATCAGGACCAAACACGCGCTTTGCCGCTTCCGACAAGGGTTCTTGTGACACATTACATGTGGCGCTGATGCCGACTTCTTTTGCCACGTCGAGACGGAAGTCACTGATGTCCGTGATGAGCACCTTTGCGGCCCCTCGGCCTAGACAACCCTGCGCAACCACGTTGCCAATCGTGCCCGCGCCCGCAACCACAACGTTCTTGCCACGCAAATCGCCTGCCCGCGCCGTGGAATGCGCGGCAACAGCGACAGGTTCGACAAATGCGCCCTGATCGGGCGTAAAATCGGCGGGTAACTTGACCAATTTATCGATTTCCGTAACAAAAAGATCCTGCGCAGAGCCCGGCGCCTGAAATCCGCGAACGATCAGTGACTCGCACGCATTATATTGCCCGCGCCGGCAGGGCGGGCAGCTGCCACACACCTCTTGAGGTGTCGCCGTCACCTTGTCGCCGACAGAAACGCCTTCGACGCCCTCCCCAACAGACTCAATCACACCGGCATATTCATGTCCCTGGATGAGTGGATAGGTCACAAAGGGGTGTTTTCCGTGAAACACATGAATATCTGACCCGCAAATGCCAATACGTTGGACGCGAATCTGTACCTGATTTTCACCAGGGAGCGGAATTTCGGCCTCTCGAAACGCGATTTCGCCGGGTGCAGTCATCACAGCTTGTCGCATGGCGTCTCCTGAGCAATCCAAAACAGTCGTTTTTCGTTACCACGGGGAACGAAATAACGAAGCGAAGTGGGCAATCCTATGCCATTTATCAGGTCACGAGCAAGCTTAGGCGTATTCTGATGGTGGCTTATGAAGATGTGCCCACAGTGCATACGGAATGGCCTAATGAGGCAATGGTGTCGAAGCGCCGCTGATCCGTGACCAGCATAAGGATGTTTGGTTTCTGTGGCATCGCGGCAGAAAAACAGCAAAAAGTTGCGCACGACAAGCGTGACAGCATGCCGATGAAATTAAGAGGCGTACGCCGTTGACATTTCTTGGGAGATTATGCGCAACCCCTCCCGCACAACCTTGTCGGGCTGTGAAAAATTGATACGTATGCACTCTTGCCGATGCGGCCAATCGTCTTGCATGCCGTAGAAAAAATGATACCCGGGCACCACGAGTACACCACGTGCTTTGAGTCGCTCGTAAAACACAGCGGCGCTGATCGGCATATCGCGGCACCACAACCAGAGGAACATTGCCCCTTCCCATTTATGCAAGCGCCACGGAAGATCGGCGTCAAAATAATCATTTACCCAAATCATGGCCTGCTCGTAACGCTCGCGATAAAAGGGACGCACGACCTGCTGGCAGAAGTCCAGAATACGGCCATCTTCAATGCAGGCGGTTACCATGGCCTGCCCAACGTTCCCGCTGGCTAGGCTAACGTTGGCATTGGCCGCCGACAAGGCGGTGATTATGTTTTCAGGGGCAATCACGATGCCCGTGCGCGTGCCGGGCAATCCTAGCTTGGAAAGACTCAGACTCAGAATGACGTGCTCATCCCAATAAGGCTCCACATCCTCGTGCGTAATTCCTGGGAACGGTGCCCCGTAGGCGTTGTCGATCATCAGCGGAATACCCGC
>JAPKCZ010000219.1 GCA_028822745.1 Kiritimatiellia bacterium
GCTCAAAGGCGGGCTTGTACTGGGCGTCGAAGCGCACATGTGCGAGTAGTGACACGGCGTTCTTTGGCAGGGTAGGAGCGCTTGCGGCGCTGACATCGTTGGCGATGAGGTGAACACTGCCAGCGTCTTTTGACGAAATGGCGCGTAGCATATCGCGACCGGAGGCGCCTTTTTTGATAAGCACAGCATCGACCCATTTCCCAAGCGCGGTTTCAAGGGCCTTTTCGTAGCCGGGTAGACCTTCAATGAGGCCTGCCAGTGCACCCGAAATGGCATCGCGTTCGACGTCGAGCGGGTTGTCGTCATCCAAGAGTAGGCGGGCACCTTCTGGAAGGCCGTCTCGGGCGGCCTCGCCCTGCTTAAGCACTTCAATGCGTGCACTTTCAGCGGCGACAGACTCCTGATGCTTGGCGCACGTCTGCGCAATGGCGGCGCGTTCGGTTTGTTTCTGTGAATGCTGTTCCTGGGCGGCGTCCTGCGTGGAACGTGCGGCGTTCAATTGCGCGCCGCGCTCGTCAATCGCGGCCTGCATCTCTTTCTGGCGTGAGCCGAAGTCGGAAACAATCCGTTCGAACTGTGCCTTTTCGGTCGAAAGGCGTTCTTTCTGGATGATGCTCTGGCGTTGGTGGGATTCAAGCTCCACGAGCTGATTCTGGAGTCGGGATCCACGGCTCTCTAGTTGTACGGACTGTTCGCGTAGTCCATGAATGGTTGAACGAAACGATTCGACTTTGTTGAGGTATTCGGTAAGTCCGTGCTGGGCTGCTTCTAGATCTTTCTGCGCATCAGCGTGCGTGAGCCGCGTGGTTTCAATTTCACGACCACGTTCCTCGTGTTGCTGTTTGTGAACATCCAGTTGCTTGCGCGTGTCTTCAATTTCGCTTTCGTCGCGTTCGGCCAGCACGCGGTATTCGGCAATGCGTTGACGATTAACGTCGATCATTTCGCGCGTGTGCTTCAGCTTGCTACTTGCCTGTACGCCGGCTTCCATGACCTTGCCGATTTCGTTCTGCGTGGAAACCAATTGGTTACGTAATTCGGCCACAGCCTTCTCGAGGTTTTGCACGTCCGCGCCGATGCCCGACTGTTGCTTGTCGAGCGTTTCCATTTCGGATTCGAAAGTGGCGATCTGTGTGCCGGATGCTGCCAAACGTTGCTTCGTGACAAAGAGGTCTTTTTCTTTGAGCTCATCGCGAAGTGTTTTGTAGCGGCGGGCTTTGCCGGCTTGGCGCTGTAACGATCCAATCTGGCGTTTTACTTCGCGAATCACATCGGAGAGGCGCAGCAAGTTTGCTTCGGTATGTTCGAGCTTGCGGATGGCCTCTTTCTTGTCGGCCTTGTACTTCATGATGCCGCTGGCTTCTTCGAAGATGGCACGTCGGTCTTCGGGGCGCGAACTCAGTACGTGGTCAATTCGGCCCTGCTCAAGCATCGAGTAAGAGTTGGTGCCAATGCCGGTGTCCATGAAGAGGCGGCGGACATCCTTCAGGCGACAAGGCGTTTTGTTGATGAAATAGGCGGCCTCACCAGACTTAAACACGCGTCGGGAAACGGTGACTTCATTGAATTCGGTTGTCAGTGTGTTTTCGCAGTCCGTAAATGTGACGGAAACTTCGGCCATACCCATGGCTTTACGGTCATCGGAGCCATTGAAGATGCAGTCAATCATTTGCGAGCCACGCAGGGCTTTGGCGCTCTGTTCGCCCAGAACCCAGCGTAGCGCATCGGCCACGTTGCTCTTACCACAGCCGTTTGGGCCAACAATGGCGGTCATTCCGGGTTCGAATTCCAGCTTCGTTTTGTCGGCGAAACTCTTAAACCCGACGATTTCTAAAGATTTTAAGTGCATATAGACTCCCGAAGAACAGAAAACATATTCTATATCAAGTAGGGGTGGTGCGCTGCAACCACAATATAGTGTGGTCTTGAGCTGTTTTTTATAAAGTGCTGAAAAATAGGCGTTTATCCTGATGCTTTAGCTGCGTCTAAAATCCAAATCGGGCATATTTGGTCCAAAAAGCTGTAAGTGTGCTCATGTCCATCTCCTTGATCACCGCCCTCTACTTTCTCAGGATGGTGTCTCACTTACATTGGCAAAGAGGGCACTCCCAAACCCACGCACTCCCAAACCCACTTGTGACCTGAAACGATGGTTTACCCCGCAACTAGGGCAGAATTCTTGACAGTCCCTGCGCCTATGGCACGATGGTCGCTATGAAATTGTCTATCATCGTGCCCGCGCACAACGAGGAAGCACGTATTGGGCGTATGCTAGAGGCCTATTTGCCCTATGTTACTGAACATTACGCGGCTGACGTCGAGATTGTCGTTGTTTTGAATGCGTGCACTGACGGTACGGAACGTGTTATTTCCGAGTTTTCGACGAAATTTCCCTGCCTGCGCTGGATCGAAGAGTCTCGACCAGGGAAGGGACAGGCCTTGATGGCGGGCTTTGCCGCGGCTGAGGGCGATCTGATCGGCTTCACCGACGCAGATGGATCGACCCCGCCCCAAGCCTTTCAAGACCTTGTTGATCGCATAGGCGACGCTGGCTGTATCATTGCGTCCCGCTGGCGCAACGATTCCATCGTCAGTCCACGCCAGCCCCTGGATCGTCGAATTGCGTCGCGTTGTTTCAATCTTATGGTGCGAATCCTTTTTGGACTGCGTCTGACCGACACGCAATGCGGTGCAAAGTTGATCCGTCGCGCGCCGCTGCGCGCGGTCTTGCCCTGCCTGGGCCTAACCCGCTGGGCATTCGATGTTGATTTGCTCTTTCAATTGCGCCGACAGGGTCACCGAACGATAGAAACGGCAACCGAATGGCACGACGTGGCCGGATCCAAAATCGATGTGATGCATTCATCTATTGATATGTTCTGCGCCCTCACGCGCCTACGCCTGCTCTATTCCCCTTTCAAGGGCATTGTCACTGTGTACAATAAGCTCCTCAAGATCAGGACGTAGTTGGTCGTGATCGTCGCATGGGGTTTGAAAAGATGAAAAGGATGGGTGTTGCCATAAAGTCGTTCTGGAATCGCCTGATGCGAGACGATTTGCTTCGGCATTCCGCAATCCTTTTTTCCGCCATGATGGCCGTACACGTGTGCAACGTGGTCTTCCAAATGGCCGTAGGCCGCGCTCTGTCGAAAGAGGAATACACCCTCCTTGCCGCTTTTTTAGGTTTATTGGCCATGATTCAGCGGCCGCTATCTACTTTGGCTACTGGCGTTAGTCACTACTCAAGCCTGCTGAAGCAAGATAACCGTAGTGGCGACGTGAAACGCTTGTTAAAGAAATGGCTCGTATTGACCGGTGTTCCTTCGCTCGTTATTGGCGTTTTGATCGTCGTGCTCAATGGATTTCTGGCCGCGTTTTTTCACTTGGATCGTGTCGCCCCAGTGATCGTTTTCGGTGCTGTTTTTCCGGCACTTTTTCTGGTCCCTGTGCTTGGGGGCGCCTGCCAAGGGCTACAGCGCTTCGGTTGGGCTTCGGTATCGAGCATATGCGGTGCCTTTACGCGTCTGGGGCTTGGGGCGGGGTTCGTATGGTTTCTCTATCCCGCCTGTGGTTGGGCGATGCTTGGCCATGGATTGGGTATTTACGTTTCCGCGATCATACTCTTTATTGGGCTAGCACTGATGCTACGCGCGAAAAAGGCGACGCTAGTTGCATTGCCCAGCATGCGCTCTTATCTGGTGCAAAGTTTTCTGATTCAGGCGGCGTATGGCGTGTTGATGACAGCTGACGTCGTGTTGGTGAAGCACTATCTGCCCGAAGATATAGAATTCGCATATGCTGCAACCATTGGGCGTATGGTTGTTTTTCTCCCTGGCGCCCTTGTTGCGGCCATGATTCCAAAAGTGGCATCCAAGGGTATAATGACGGACCAGCACCGAGCGCTCTTTTTTCGATCATTCAAAATCACGGTCTTCTGTGTCGCTTTGGCGATTCTTGGCTGTTCCGTCTTTTCTGGATTGCTTGCACGAATTCTGTTCCCGGTCGCTGATGCTACAGAATCGCTTAAGCGGATGATCGGCCTAATGGCTCTTGTCATGGGCTTCGCAGCACTTCTGAACGTAACAATACAGTTTCTCGTGGCACAGCGTCGGTTTGTTCCTGCATTTGTGACCATTGGGTTTGTCGTCGTGTATCTTGTCGGCGCACGATTCTATCATGCCTCCTCGCTACAGATCGTATTGATAGCAGGAGTTTGCAATCTCGGTGCGCTGGTCTTCACGTTTCTGTCGATTGCGGGCGTGAAAGCGAAGGATGGAGGGTAGGTCCGCGGCTCACCTTCTGGGTCCGTTCTTGCGGGCTACGGTTGACGCTTTCTTGCAAACATCGTCAATTCGTGCCCTTTGCACTTCTTGTCGATGATACATGCATAGGGCCAGAGAAGTGGGCTCAAGAGGAGTGCCAACCAATACGGAAGGTTCTTCTTTGCCAAGCGTATCCACCTCAGGGTTGAGCGTTGTTGGGTGCCTTGCGCCGCTTGGTCACCTGCGGTGCCTTTCGTGCCTTCAGCCTTGATGAATCGTCCTAGTGCGCATTGAAGCGATGTTATGGGGTGGTGGAGGTGCTCTTTTGATCGCGTTGCAATAACGTCGAAACCGTTTGATTCAAGCAGACGTGAAAGTGTGTTCTGGTCGTAAAAAAAGAGATGGTCGGCTTGGTGAAACGTGTGGCTCCAAAACCCGAAAAACCTGTCCGTTCTGGATGCAAGGTTGGGTAGAACAATCATTAGCAATCCGTTATCAGTCAGAACTTTGGAAACATTGCCC
>JAPKCZ010000220.1 GCA_028822745.1 Kiritimatiellia bacterium
GCTGCACATGAACCATCAGCGTATCCATGGACGCTTTTGAAAGATCCGCTGGCCATTCGGGTTCATTTGCAGAAACAGAAGATGCGCCCAACGGGGCCAGCAGCAGTCCCATAAAAATATATTTTAGAGACATATTCATTTCAGATCATACACCACGCCGTAGAACGGCCGCGCCAGGTGTTCTCCATCCTTTACATCAACGGCATACACGTCCTTGCCGCCAAGATCCAACAGCACTCCGACCCCGCCGTAGTCACGAAACAGCGCGTTGTGACCAAGCCCCTGACACGCGTTGGCCCGCCTGGCGAGGTAGCTATCATTACCAAGCCCATCAACGAGTAGGCCAAACGAATTATAATAGCCCCGCCCCTGCGACAGTTCATCAGCCGAATATTGATCTTTTCCGCTGTGATCAATCAGCATGCCAACGGCGTAATCATGCCCATTACCCTGAACGAGCGAATATCCCGTGTATTGATCGTCACCACCACCGTCAACCAGCAAGCCCGAGCTAAGGTGAATCCCGGAGCCCTGACCATAGTGATACACGCTATACGTGTCATCACCAGCGAGGTCCATCAACATGCCGACGGAATACCAGTAGCTGGCCCCTTGCCCGAAGATATCCGCAACATACGAATCGTTGCCCGAGACATCCATGAGCGCGGCTATGCCACCCCCTGCGAATGGACGCGAACCGATAGCAAAGCCCTGAGACATCGACAGGTATCGACGGTCATGGCGATCATAGTCGTGGCGCCGCCCCCCGGAAATATAGCGATCGTTGCCCGCGCCATCCCACAAGAAGCCAAGGCCCTTCATGCCCGCATACGCTTGGCCCGCGAATCCGACGTCATACAAATCGTTACCCCTGACATCGCGCAGTAGCGCCATGCCGCCGTAGGCAGCCCCCTGCGCAAATCCTTGCGCACGGTAGACATCATCGCCGTCACGATCATCCAACAGCGCAGCGCCAAAAACCGCAGCACCGAGTCCTGCATAGGCCGCGCGATACACATCGTCACCGTCATGATCCAAAATCTGCGAAAGCCCCCACAGGGCGGCGCCCGGTCCGAGTAGACCGCTACCCTTGTAGTGATCATCGCCGCCGAGATCGATCACGACCGAAATGGACTGCCCCAAAAGCCCATTTACAGAAGCAGCAGCACCGAAATACACATCATCGCCGCCTGGATCCAGAATGAGCAACGCCGAGTCCCCATAGCGGTCCGCCCCTGTCGACCCTATCCAAATGGAACCGAGTGCGGTATCGAAACGCTGCGGCGTCGCGGGCCACGGCATCGTGGCGCAATCGGCTGACAGATCGTCCACCGCGGCGTATAGCAGCGACGCGCCTTTCAGCAATGGCGCCATATCAATGCGCTCGACCAAGGTGACGAAATTGGACGCGCTGGGCGTGGGATCCAAAATGTATGACTCTTGAACGACCGCATCCAGCGTCTCCTCTGAAACGCCCATCGCAACGACGGCCAAACGAGATGTCGCATCGATGTCGGCCGTAAACATGCCGCCCAACACGGACGCCGCCATATAGGCGCGTTCATCCTTGGAAAGGCGCTCTTGCGACTGCTCGAGATACGCGGCCGCGAGGGTCGCCTGAATCAAGAACGCATGCACAGGGCCTGGCAGATCCAATCTGACGTCCGCCTTCTGCGTCTTAATGTCGACACAAGGAAGGATGTCAAATAACTCACATGGCAACGCCTGCCAGACGGACGCGGTCTCATTGCTACTCACCACGGTGAGCACGCGATCACCCAGCACCGGTAACGCCAGTGGATCTTCAATAAGTGAGCGAGTCAAGGGAATGGCCGCAATGGGCTCTGCCACATCCTTCTTGAACCCAAGGTCGTTGGTCGTCAAATTCAGCACATCAAGTGCCTTAACCAGGTGCACGCGCTGCGTCGCGGTCAACGCCGACTCCCATGCGACCGCGGGCAAGACACCCACGAGCACGGCCCCAACGACAAGACTGGTAAGGCGTCGAAAAAACATGCCCCATTCTGTGACCTGCGGCGATTCGACGCAAGCGGTAAGGTGCAGATTCACCACCCGCTACGATTGAGGAAAGGAACCGTCTTCTCTGTGCCTCAAGCATAGCGTGCGGTGATTCTTCTCCTTCGCACACTGGGTGGCAGCTAACCCCGCTCGCAATCATAACCGATTAAGATTACGAGCAGGATTACGATTATGATTTCTTCTAATTCACCAAGGCAAGCGCGTCGTCCTCCACCTTGAGCGTCACGTGACTCCCATCCGCAAGGTCGCCAGCAACGATCTGGCGAGCGACAGGCGTCTCTACATGGCGCTGAATGAAGCGCTTGAGCGGACGGGCGCCATAGACCGAGTCAAAGCCCTCATCGGCGATAAACGAAACGGCGCTGTCGTCCAACGCCAAGTCCACACCCTGTTCCTTCAGTCGCTCGCAAAATTCCGCAAGCTGCAAGGCGACAAATTCGCTGATCTGCTCCTTTGCCAAGGGCTGGAACATCACGATTTCGTCAACCCGGTTCAGAAACTCTGGTCGAAATCGCTGACGCAATTCATCCATCACCGAACGTCGCGCACTCTCCTCAATACCACCATCCGCATTAATCCCCTCCAGCAAATGCGGCGAACCCACATTGCTCGTCATGATGACAATTGTGTTCTTGAAGTTCACCACGCGCCCCTGCGAATCCGTAAGCCGCCCGTCATCCAGAATTTGGAGCAACACGTTAAACACATCTGGATGCGCTTTTTCGATTTCATCCAGTAACACGACGCTGTATGGCTTGCGCCGCACCGCCTCGGTCAGCTGACCACCCTCTTCGTAGCCCACATAGCCCGGCGGTGCACCCACAAGACGCGACACGCTGTGCTTCTCCATATACTCACTCATATCGACGCGGACGATGTTCTCCTCGGTATCGAACAAGGACGCCGCCAGTGTACGGGCCAACTCCGTTTTACCAACCCCTGTGGGTCCGAGAAACATAAACGAGCCGATGGGGCGGGCTGGGTTTTGAATACCCGCACGTGATCGCAGAACCGCATCCGTAACAACCTGCACGGCCTCATCCTGCCCGATAACTCGCTCGTGCAAGATCGACTCAAGTTTAAGTAGTTTCTCGCGTTCGCCTTCAAGCAACCGAGTCAACGGCACACCGCTCCAACGCGCAACCACGTGCGCGATCTCCTCTTCAGAAACCTCCTCCGTTACCAGCGCAAACCCATCCGTCGCCTTTTCCGCGATCGAGGTCTCTAGCTCGACCAGCTTGGCTTCCAGATCAGGAATCACACCATGCCGCAATTCAGCAACCGTATTCAGATCATAAGCACGCTCAGCGGCATCGCTCTTGTGCCGCGCACTTTCGATTTCTGTGCGCAACGCACGCAACGCGTCCACAGAAGCTTTTTCTTCTTTCCAGCGCGCTCGCATGGCGTCTGCCTCGGCCTTCAAATCCGCAAGTTCACGCCGCAACACCTTCAAACGTTCGCTACTGGCCTTGTCTTTCTCCTTTTTCAGCGCCGCCGCCTCAATCTCCATGCGCATCTCGCGTCGCGTGATCGCATCCAACTCAGCCGGCATGGAATCAATCTCCGTGCGAATCGACGCACAGGCTTCGTCCATCAGGTCGATGGCCTTATCAGGCAAAAATCGATCACTGATGTAACGATCCGAGAGCACCGTGGCCGCCACAAGCGCGCTGTCCTGGATACGAACGCCGTGATGTACCTCGAAGCGCTCCTTGAGGCCACGTAGAATCGAAATCGTGTCCTCAATGTTTGGTGCATCCACAAGAACAGGCTGAAAGCGCCGTTCAAGGGCGGCGTCTTTCTCGATGTACTTCCGGTGCTCATCCAACGTTGTTGCACCGATACAGTGCAACTCGCCCCGTGCCAGCATCGGCTTCAACATATTGCCAGCATCTGCCGAGCCCTCTGTTTTGCCGGCACCAACAATCGTATGGACTTCGTCAATGAAGAGAATAATACGCCCTTCGGCCGCTTTGATTTCGTTCAAGACAGCCTGAAGCCGCTCCTCAAATTCACCCCGAAATTTCGCGCCCGCCATCAATGCGGTTAAATCCAGCGCAAAGATGGTGCGATCCTTTAACCCTTCAGGCACATCGCCCTGCAGGATGCGTTGCGCAAGGCCTTCAACGATCGCCGTCTTGCCGACGCCGGGCTCGCCGATGAGCACAGGGTTGTTCTTCGTCTTGCGGGACAAAATCCGGACCACACTGCGGATTTCCTCATCGCGACCGATGACAGGATCCAGCTTTCCGGCTTCAGCCAGAGCGACCAAATCCGTGCCATACTTTTCCAGCACCTCATAGGTTCCTTCCGGATTGTCACCTGTCACACGTTGGTTTCCGCGAACAGCCTTTATTGCCTCCAAGGCCGCTTTTCGCGATACACCCAACTCGGCCAAGGCCTCCCCGAGGCGCGTCTTCTTGCCCTCGTCAATGAATGCGATCAGTATGTGCTCGACCGAAACATAGTCGTCTTTCAACTTTCGGGCTTCATCTTCCGCCTTCACAAGCAATTGATTCATCCGTTGCGTGACGTAGATTTTTCCGGCTTCGGAAGCGCCACCGCTTACCACAGGACGCTGATCGAGCTCGGTTTGCACGCGGGCACGCAAGGTCGCGACATTCGCGCCGATGCGTTCAACGAGCCGGGCAACAAGTCCGCTCTCCTGATCAAGCAGGGCCAACAACAGGTGCTCCCCGTCC
>JAPKCZ010000221.1 GCA_028822745.1 Kiritimatiellia bacterium
GCCGACAACATCGGTATAGAATTTGATGGATGCGTCAATGTCGCTGACGACGACCCCGAAATGAACGACATCTGTCGTAAAGGCCGAGTCTTGTGCTTGAAGAGGCGCGCATAGAACGAGCGTGGCGATAGCCAGTGAGGGGATCGTGCGTTTGCAGAACATGGGTTGGGCTCCTGGCTCCTTGTGGATGTTTGATGGTCAGAAGCGAGCATAAGGGGCCTGTGGAAGAATCGGCAAGTGCAGATACTGAAAACGACGAAACAGAGATTGCAAAATGCCTTCATATTGGTCAACGTTTCGTTGTTGCAACCCTCAGGAGATGATCTATGTCGAAGAAAACACGCCGCCAATTTTTGAAAGCATCCACAGGCGCTGGTCTCGGTTTGACTGTCTTGCCGGCCTATTTGACCAGCGCACGTGCCGCCGACAATCCGAAACGACCCCCGAGTCAGCGCATCAATCTGGGCTGTGTTGGCACAGGAAACCGCGCCAGTGTGGATATCAATCAACTGTGCGGCGAGCAGTCGACCGTTGTCGCCCTGTGCGACGTTGATTTTGTGGGAAAAATGCGTGGCCAGCAGGGCATACTGAATCGTTTTCCTGATGCACCTCGCTATGACGATTTCCGCGTGATGATGGAAAAATCTGGTGATGACATCGATGCCGTGGTCGTCGCCACACCTGACCACACGCATTTCGTTGCCACCATACTGGCCATGTCGATGGGCAAGCATGTCTATGTTGAGAAGCCTTTGACGCATACGTATGCAGAGGCGGACATGTTGATGTTGGCCGAGAAAAAATACGGCGTCGTCACGCAGATGGGCAACCAGGGGCATTCGACCACCGGCTTTACGCAGTTCCAGCATCTGGTCGATGCCGGTGTCGTGCGTGATATTGTCAAAATGGATGCGTTCAAGAGTCCGGGCGAATGGTTCATGAACGCTGGCAAGCGTTTCCAAGGGGCACCGCCTGAAGCGCCGGTTCCTGAGGGTCTGAATTGGGACCTGTGGTGCGGTCCGCGAGCCAAACGGCCTTACTGTGGTCTTTATCATCCTTTCAATTGGCGCGGGTTTCATGAATATGGTGGTGGCATGCTCGGTGATTGGGGTGCGCATATCATTGATTTCGTGCACGATGGTCTCAAGCTGGGGCTACCGACAAAGATATCGCCGATTGAAATGACGGATCACAACCGCGTCGCTTTCCCTCTAAATACGCAGCTTTCGATGCATTTTCCGGCACGTGGCGAGGGGATGCCTGCACTGGACATGACCTGGCGTGACGGGCAGAACTGTCGACCAGACGTCCCTGAACAGTATTGGGACAAGGATGGAAACGGCACGCCCGTTGCCCCTAAATTGGGCGGCGCAGGTACGGTTATCTATCGCGCCGACGAAAAGTTCGCCATGACGCGTGGATCACATTCTGGCGCCTCACGCATCATTCCCAGAGATCAGTTTGAAGCAAACTACGAAACCTTGAAAGCAGCACCGCAAGGCACGGATCACCACCGCAGCTTTATTCAGGCTTGTTTGGGGAACGGCAAGACGCGTTCGCCCTTCAGCGTGTCCGGCGATCTGACGAAAGTGCTCGTTTTGGGAACGATTTGCCAATATTTGAACGCCGAATTGACCTTTGATCCGGTCAAACAGCGTTTCGTTGGCAATGAGGAGGCCAATGCTATGCTGAACCCGCCCGCCCGCGCAGGCTGGGAGTCTTTTTACAAGATGGTGTAGATGCGCGGAATGGCGCTGACCATTGAATTGCTAGAAACACTCGAGTTTTTTTTAAATGGCAGTATATTTCTCGATTCCGTGAGACGTGACTCTTTTTTGATCGCAACAAACAACTTGGGACAATACTGATGGAAATAAGTAGAAGAGATTTTGTCAGGTCCGTAACGACGGCTGGCGCGGGCATTGCACTCGCCAATCGCGTGTTTGCGGAATCGGTCGAACCCGCGCAAGGTGTTAATGCCATCGATACGCTCAATGTGGCTGTGATCGGTGTTGGGCAACAGGGCAGGGGGGCACTCATCAACTCCTGTCTGCCGATTCCGGGCATTCGGTTCAAAGCGGTTTGTGATATCTGGGACAGAAACCGCCAAGTTGCCGTCGACTATCTCAAGCAGTATGGGCACACGCCCAACGCCTATGTTGACTACCAGGATATGCTGGCCAACGAGAAAGACCTCGATGCAGTCCTCGTGGCGTCGCCAGATTGGTTGCATGCCGATCATGCAATTGCCGCCATGGACGCTGGCCATCATGTATATTGCGAAAAGGAAATGTCCAATTCGCTGGAGAAAGCCAAAGCGATGGTGCTGGCTTCGCGCCGAACCGGAAAACTACTTCAGATTGGTCATCAGCGTCGCAGTAACCCGCGCTACATCCACGCCATTCAGTCGCTGATTCATGAAAATCACACGTTGGGCAAAGTGACGCACGCCAACGCTTGGTGGAACCGTTCTATCAACGCGGCAAAAGACATCGGTTGTAGCTATACGGATGTGATGCCTGCTGAAACGCTGGCGAAGTATGGCTACGCCTCGATGGAAGCTTTCCTCAACTGGCGCTGGTACAAAAAGTATGGTGGCGGTCCCATCGTCGACCTCGGTTCGCATCAGATTGACATCTTCGAGTGGGTCTTCGAGACGGCGCCTCGCTCGGTGATCGCGTCCGGCGGAGTGGACTATCACACGCACCACGAGTGGTACGACAACGTGATGTGTATTTATGAATACGACACGCCACACGGTGTGGGGCGTGCTTTCTACGAAACCTTGACCACCAGCTCGCACGGCGGGAACTCCGAAGTGTTCATGGGCGAAAACGGAACCTTGCTCATTTCCGAGGTGGCTGCACGCGGCAACGCGGTCGAAAAAGAAAAGCATGCGCCGGATTGGAACATTCTTGTCAAAAAGGGTCTCCTGAAAGGCGAAGGAAAATCCATCGTCAAATCATCGACCAAGAATACGGTCGTGGATGCGCGCGAAAGCCCTGGCTTGCCCGCTTGGCCGCTACCGATCGAATTGGCGAAACTCCCGCACCAACCGCATCTGGAGAACTTCTTCGATACCGTGCGCGGTCATGGCACGCTGAACTGCCCTGGCGAGGTCGGCTATGCAACGGCCGTTGCTGTGTTGGCGGTCAACGAGGCTGTGAGAACGAACAAGAAGATCGAGTTCGCTCCTTCCGATTTCGAGGTCTAGTCCTGTGTCGCACGTAAACCGGAAAGCGCTGATGATGACTCGATTTTTCTGCCTGTTGCTGGTGTTGCTCTCGCCCACGCTCGCCGCTGCGTCGCATGGGTGGGATGGGAGCGGATTCTCGCCCGTACATAAAATTCCACTGACGGACGAATTCGGCAAGACCATCTATCCTGATGAAGATGACCCTATGCCGATTTCGACCCGCAACACGTGCGGCGCCTGCCATGACTACGAAACCATTAGTCGCGGCTGGCATTTCAATCCGGAGGGTGATCTTGACGGTCGCGCCACGGAACCGTGGGTGGTCGTTGATGAAAAAAGCGGCACCCAAATCCCTGTTTCCTTGCGTCACGCTGAGGGCACATGGGCGATGGAACAGCTCGGCATGACCGATTGGGATTTCACCAAGATGTTTGGCCGTCACATGCCTGGTGGTAGTACCGGTGAAGGACCGCATGGCGCGATTCGACCCGATGATCGATGGGCCGTTTCTGGCAATCTGGAAATCAATTGTTTCGCCTGTCATAATATGGAGAACAGTCAGGATCTGACCGAATGGGTCAAGCAAGTGGCGCGCGAAAATTTCCGCTGGGCAGCCACGGCGTCGTCTGGGTTGGGCGAAGTTCCCGGGACGGCGTCACGCCTCTCCAACGCATGGGTTCCCGCCGATGGTCCTGATCCGGACGATTTGGTTTTTCGTGTGCCACCATCGGTGACCTACGATCATGGACGCTTTAATAGTAAGAGTCTTGCGATTCTCAATGTCGGAAAACCGACAGATGCGCGTTGCTTGCAGTGTCATTCTGCGGCCGAAGTTCATACAGAACGTCATCAATCGATTGGGGACGTGCATACGGTCTCAGGAATGAGCTGTGTTAGCTGTCACCGCAACGGACTCGATCACGGTATTGAGCGCGGGAATGTCGGCGCGTTCTCCTGTGCCGGTTGCCACATGGGCGAAGCGGCTCACGCCGCCGTGGGTGCGACCGAGGATGTTGGCACATTCGGTGCACCGGTGCCTGCCCACAAAGGGTTGCCGCCCATTCATCTTGAGAAACTTGCCTGCACAACATGCCACTCCGGTGCTTGGTCCAAAGAAGGTCCTGTCGTTGTGCGCACGTCAAAAATCAATCGCCTCGGCATTCACGGTCGCGCCCAGTGGTTCACGGAAGCACCGGTTATCGTCGAGCCTGTCTTTAAGCCAGACGGATCGGGCAAAATCGCACCCCACCGTATGATGTGGCCTGCCTTCTGGGCGCAGCGCTCCGGCGAGGATCTCGTGCCGCTCACATCTGAATCGGTTATGGCCGCCGTCGGCGATGTCATCAATCCGGCGGGTGTTGTTGCTCGTGTATTGTCTGCGCTCGGTCAAGTGAAGGACCAGAGCGGCAGTGCCTACGGGCGTCCCGTGTTCCTGAGCGGCGACAAGGTCTATGTCATGAACCTGGACGGGGGATTGACGATCATGCCGTTCGAGGGAGACGTTCCGGACAGCTTCAGTCTTGGGTATTAC
>JAPKCZ010000222.1 GCA_028822745.1 Kiritimatiellia bacterium
AGTTGGCGCCTGTCACATTGTTGACGAAGCCGCTCGATTCAGATCAAATTTGCAGTGCAGTCGGTCGTCTGATCGCTGCTCAGCAAAACGCAAACTAAGACTCTGTTTGTACTGACTCGCTGACGTGGGTGTCGAGCGTGGAACGTACTGCCGCGGCAAGCTGTTGGCCGAAGTAAGGTTTCGACAACCAAACGGCACCGGCTTCGATGGCGGCTCGGCTGCGCTCCGTTGTTGAAAAACCACTTACGATGATGCAGCGTACGTCCGGCGCTTTCGCTTTGATGGCGGTATAAGCGTCCAGCCCATCGAAGCCTTCGCCCATCACCATGTCGAGCATGACCAAGTCATAGGGTCTGCCTGCGGTTTGTGCTTCTTCAAAGAGTTTGACCGCATCTTTTCCATTGGACGCGATTTCGGTTGTGTACCCCAGTCGTGTCAGACTGCGATGCAAGAGGTGTCGTTGCACGGGTTCGTCATCAGCGAGCAGAATGTTTTCGTTGCCGCCCTTTGGCGTTGGCAATGGCGTTTGGACCATACTCGTGCGTTCTTCAGGAGTGAAGTAGAGCGTAAATTGGGTTCCTTCGCCAAGTACGCTTTCGACGTCGAGAAAACCACCGTGGTCTTTGATGACGCCGTGGATGATGGCCAACCCTAGGCCGCTGCCGCTCTTTGGCGTTACATTTTTTCGGCTGTAAAACGGTTCGAACACACGCGCCAAATCACTTGCGGCGATGCCGCGACCGGAATCTGAAATTTTCAGGGCCACATAGACGTTGGGTTCGATTAACTCGTGCCCAACGATGGCTTCCTTGATGCGTTTACACGTGCATGTGATCTCAATGCGCCCGATGCCGTCGGTTGCGTCAATTGCATTACTGAGGAGGTTGTAAAGGCATCGCACAAGGTGGGATTCAGACCCGCAAATCCAGGCCTCGGGGTCCACGCCAGATGTGTCGATGGTAAGCATCGGTTTGTCGGCCAACAACGCATTGACGTTGGGTTCGGACATGCAGGTGTCGACAAGGCGTTTGATGTTCAATGGCGACTTGACGATGGTGACGCGACGCCCCATGGTCATTAAGTCGCGAATGACTTCGGCGGCACGACTGGCTGAATGTTCAATGGTTTCTAGGTCTTGCCGAACTTGCTCCAAGGAGGTCGTCTGTGGACCCGCTTTTAAACGGTCCAGGTCTGAGCGAATCATCTCAGGCAGGGCTACCATTGGGCCCAAGATGTTGTTGAGGTCATGCGCGACACCGCCGGCCAGCAGTCCCAGCGATTCCAGACGCTCTGAGCGTTCAAGTTTTTCGCGCAGTTCACGTTCTTGCGCTTCTGCCTTAATGCGCTCAGCGGTTGCCGTCTCGAGCTGTTTGCGGGCGGTTTCGGCTTCTGTTGCCCGCGCGACCGCGCGGTCGCGTGCGTTGCGCCACTGCTCGCGCCGATGTCCAATTTCATCCAGCATGCGATTAAATGCGTCGACCAGTTCGCCGACTTCATCTTGCGATTCTCTTTTGACACGGGTGCTGTAATCGCCTGCTTCGGTTGCGCGACGAGCCGCATTGGCGAGGGATGTGATGGGGGCTGCAATCATTTGTGCCAAATGTGATGTCATGAAGTACACAATCGCGAAGGCCACCAGAATCACGATGATGAAAACGCCCGCTTCTCTAATAACAAGCGCGCGGAGCCCTGTCATGTCCTGTCCCAAAACGACGGTTCCAAGAAACTGGTCCTGAACCGTCACGGCTTGCTGTACCCATAAAATATCTTTTTCCACAAGAACGGTGTCGGATCCAAAATTCTCCTCGAGCGTGTTCGGCGCCCGTGCGCCGTTCAGTTTCTGTGCGAAAATTTGGCCAGCATTGTCATAAATGGCGGCGACACGTACGTCAGGGCGTGATTCAAGGCTGCCGAGGACCTGTGATGCATCATCGCGGATATCGAACATCAATGCGGCGTGGCAGTTTTGGGCAATGACTTCAGCGAGTGTGATTAGTTCTGTGCGCATGTCACGCGCGTGAACCATTCGGTTGAGCGGAATGTACGCGGCGCCGGTGACAATGAGGGCGACCGTACAGGCAATCATGCTAATTGCCTGTAGTTTTTCGGCGAATTTGAATCGGCGAAACATAGTGTGTTGTGCCTCTTGGTTATTCGGTTCTTGCCGCGATTACTTGGAGGGCGTATAGACGTAGTGCGCGTTGCGTAAGAGTTGTGCGCTGGGTGATAACCCTGCGTCTGAAAAGGCTTGTCGATTGATGTTCCATCGAACGCGGTTTTCTTCGACCACAAATTGCAGCATGCCACCCGACTCGAGAAAGCCTGGAAAGTCCCCGATGGTCAGTACTTTCGCGCTCTCTATGTCGGCGAGAATGTCGGTGAGATTTTCTTTTTCGGATTCGGCAATAAAAATGATGCGGGGATTTTGCAGGTCGAGGCCGGGTTTATATTGGCCCAAATGCGAAATGACAAGAGGGCGTTTCGCTTTTCCGACATGCCGACCCACGACGCTGTCGACTCGCGTTTCAAAAGGGTCCTTCCCGAGTATGGCAATCGAGACGGGTGCGCTGCTGGGTTTCAGGGCCTCGTCGTGCCAATCCACAAAGAACAGGAAGTTGTATACGTAGGCTGCCTTGATGTCGTATTCGCCGGCAGCTTCGACCCTGTCGGCCTGATTCTGCAGTGGCGACAACATGATCGCCAGAACTGCGATTACAAGAAGAGTCCGACGGTGCCACGCCGTAGCTCGAAAGGCAGAGTCATGATGTTTTTCTGATCTGTGCATGCAGTCGATCAAGCGCTTCATTCGTTCGCACGGTTCAGTGTAAAGTCTGCGCCCAATGCGCAAAGCTACCCCTATATACGCTAACCCACGCTCAGAGTACTCCACGTCATTGTCGTTGGAAAGGGGAATTCACTGGTAGGGGCACGAAAACATAGGCCCATTTCGGCGACCTACGTGACGACAAGACCTCCGCGGCAAGGTCGGGTGTTGATGTTTTGGTGCACGATTTGGCCTCTGTTTGCACCAAAGTTGGCCCGTTCTCGAAATTCATTCCTTACGCTGGGATTCACGCGCCCTGTAAATTTGATGTCGGTCGATTTTGACCCAACACAAAGCTGGAGGTTTAATGAAAAAGATTATGACTTACATGGCCGCTCTCGTCATCGTCGGGGCAGCGTCGGCAGTTTGGGCATGTGATTCTTGCGATGCGCTGCGTCTTTTTTTTCGTTGCCTCTGATTTCGTCAACTTGCCGCGTCGCGCCGAAAGCAGTTGAGGGCACGCGCGCTTTTGGGTATAAGTTCAAAGTATGAATCGATGTTCTTTCAAATCCTTTGCAGTCCTGACCGTGTTGTCCATGGCGCTGACGATGTTGACCGCCGGCTGCGTACGCCCGCCGACCGAGAAACCTGTTTATCGCGAAGCGCGCCGTGCGATCGAGGCGTTGGATACGCTTCCAGCCAAAGCCAAGGTGCTGGCAATTTCCAAAAGTGAGCTTTATATCGGCAAGAGTGCAGCCCGTGCTGACTTGCTTGTGAAGGATGAAGGTGGCCTGGAGCATTCGTACACGGTGCATCTCAAGCGCGTCGCGCGAACGTGGGTTGCTCAAGATGCTGGCCCAACCCCGAATTCGAGCACGGCCGCGGATTAGTCGATACTCTGCTCGGGACGTCCTAAGACGTCCCCATCGCACGTAGCTGGCCAATAATGTCAACCATATCGTCTGGGGCTGGGGCATTAAAGGTGAGGCGCTTCTGGTTGTCAGGATGTAGAAAAGAAATCTCTCTCGCGTGCAGCATCTGTCGAGCTGGCCATGGTGCGGGTCGACGACGCGCGTAAACTGTGTCGCCCAGAACGGGGTGACCTCGGGTGGCCAAGTGTACGCGAATCTGGTGGGTGCGTCCGGTCTCAATGCGGACGTCCAGATGGCAGGCGCTGCCGTCCGAGAAGGCTTCCTTTAGCGTGAACTCCGTGATGGCCAGTTTGCCGTGATCGTCGCTGACAGCCATGCGTTTTCGATCTTTTGGATGCCGGGCAATCAGTGTTTCGATACGCCCATTGGGGGGGCGTGGGCATCCTGAGACGATGGCGTCGTAGCGCTTTTCGATCTGCCCTGATTTGAATTGCTGCATGAGCATGTCCGTCGCGGCAGGTGTCAACGCCACGATGAGAACGCCACTCGTGTCGCGGTCCAGACGGTGAACGATGCCAGGGCGCATATTCGCTTCGCCTGCTTTGAGCTGGGGGAACCGATGCAATAGGGCATTCACGAGGGTTCCGCTGTGGTGCCCCGGGGCAGGGTGCACCACCATTCCAGGGGTTTTGTTGAGCACCGCGATATGATCGTCTTCAAAGAGGAGGTCGAGGGGGAGGGCCTCGGGTTGCGGGATCACGCTTTGTTTCTGCGGGAAATGCATCAACAGGTGGTCGCCTTCTTGAAGTTTCTGATGCGGCTTTGGGGGCGCGCCGTTACGCTGCAGGTGCCCGGCATCGATCAGGCGGCGAATACTGGAGCGTGAATGGTCCGGCAGCTGCGTGTCCAACCACGTGTCGACCCGCTGTCCGGTTGCTCGCTTGTCGACGGTCCATTCGAGGTTGTGTTTTTGGTCTGGTTGCATGAGAGTGTGCTCGCATCTAGTCGGTCGTCGTGGCGATGTTGGTTTCCGATTCTCTGGCGGCCGGGCCGTTGTAGGTGCGCTTCCATTTGAGGGCGTAAACGATC
>JAPKCZ010000223.1 GCA_028822745.1 Kiritimatiellia bacterium
ACTCGGCGGTGTTTTCAAAAATTTTGCGCACGTCATCCCAAATACCAATGTACGTGGCCGGGCAGGAACGTGGTGTCTTGCCAATCGGCGTTTGCTCGACTTGCATGACGCGTTGCACACTCTCAAAGCCTTCGATCGACTTACACCCCAACCAAGCGGGCTTTTTGCCGCGCGCCTTCTTGCTCAATCGCATCTTAAGGTTGGCGTATAGCACATCATGCACAAGCGTGCTTTTCCCGCTTCCACTGACCCCCGTCACGCAGATCAGGCGCCCGAGAGGAAGACGGGCGTTGACGGAACGCAGATTATGTTTGCGCGCCCCTTTGACCCGCAGCCACGTCGGAGCGCCGTCGGTCGCGGTAATGCCGCGCGGCGCCACCAAGGGATGTTGCAACGGGGTTTTCATCATGCGGCCCGTCGTCGACTTCGGATTCTTCATCAAATCCTTCAACGTCCCTTGGCCAACGATTTGACCGCCGTCGACACCGCCGCCCGGCCCAAGATCGATCACGTGCGTTGCACGCCGGATGGTTTCTTCATCGTGCTCGACGACGACCACGGTGTTGCCCTTGTGCTCGAGCTGGTGAATCGCATCCAGCAGCATCAGGTTATCACGTGAATGCAATCCAATCGTCGGTTCATCAAGGATGTAACAGACCCCGCGCAGGTTGGACCCCAGTTGTGCCGCCAAGCGGACGCGCCGGGCTTCCCCGCCACTAAGTGTCGGGGCGCCTCTATCCAGGCTGAGATACCCCAGTCCAACCATGGATAGAAATTCCAAACGCGATTGTAATTCCGCCAGCACGTCCTTCGCGACCTCGGCTTCGCGTTTGGTCAATACGACGGCGCCGATTTCTTTTTTCAAATGCTCCACAGACGCGTTGACGAAATGCGTGATGCTGCGCCGGTGAAACTGAACCGCACGTGCCTCGGCGCGTAGCCGCGCACCGTCACAGTCCGGACAAGGCGTCGCATCGCCTTCCCACCAGTCGTTCCACAAAATCTCGTCGCCCGTTTGCTCCTCATCAAAGCCATCCATGCGCAGTCCCGTGCCAAAGCAGCTGGGGCACCAGCCATGCTTAGAATTGTAGGAAAACAAGCGCGGGTCCAGTGCCTCGAAGCTGCGGCTGCAGGAGGGACAGGCACGATGCAGCGAATAAATCGTCACCTCGCCGCGTCGGCGCCCCTTGGCGGTCTCTTCTGCCACATACAACCGCCCCTGCCCCGCCTCAAGCGTCTGGGCGACCGTTTCGGCGACCCATGTCGCGTCATTCGCCGTAAGGACACGTCGAGCGATGGGCATTTCGATATCATGCTCAACAAAACGGTCTAGGCGTGGCCACGCATCCGTGGGCAGGTATTCGGCATCGACGACGAGATCCTCAACGCCTTTTCCGGCCGCCCATTTGGCGAGATCCGTATAATACCCTTTTCGCGCGACAACGAGCGGCGCCAGAAAGGCCACGCGCTTGCCCTTAAAGCGTTTCAACAGATCGGCCGTGATCGACTCCTGCGTCTGAGGCTTGATGGGCACATCACAGTCTGGGCAATACTGCGTACCCAGACGAACAAACAGCAGTCGCAGAAAATGATAAATTTCGGTCACCGTCGCAACGGTACTTTTGCGCCCACCACGACTCGTACGTTGTTCAATGGCCACGGTGGGTGGCACGCCGGTGATGGACTCCACATCCGGCCGCGATGCGGGTTGCACAAACTGCCGCGCGTAGGCGTTGAGCGATTCAAGATAGCGACGCTGCCCTTCTGCAAAGAGAATATCGAATGCGAGGGTACTCTTCCCACTTCCACTAACACCCGTGATGACCGTCAAGGCATTGTGCGGAATGGTGAGACTGATGTCCTGTAAATTGTGTTCACGAGCGTGTTGGATATCGATTCCCTTCGCCGCCCGTGGCCGCTTTGAGGTCGCATACGCGACGGCGCTAGCCTCGCGCACTTTGGCGCGTCCGTGGGCGCGGGTCTTTTTAAACCACGGAGCCAAAGCGCGTCCCGTGTGACTCTTTTTGCAAGCGACGACATCCTCAGGGGGGCCGGCAACAAGAAGCTTTCCACCTGCATCACCCCCTTCAGGGCCCAGATCAATAATCCAGTCCGAACTGCGAATCACATCAATGTTGTGTTCGATCACAACGACCGAGTTTCCCTTGTCGACCAAGCGACGCAGGACGTTCAGCAATCGGGCAATGTCTTCAAAATGCAGACCCGTGGTGGGCTCATCGAACAGAAACAGCACACCGCCTTTGGCCGCCTTGCGTGGGGACGCTTTGGCCAGATGCCCGGCCAGTTTCAAGCGTTGCGACTCACCACCGCTCAGGGTCGGCACGGGTTGACCCAGCTTGAGATAATCCAGCCCCACGTCCACCAGGGGTGTCAGAAGGGCGCCAAGTTCAGGCATGTCGTCAAAAAAGGCACACGCTTCGCTAATGGTCATGTCCAACACATCCGCAATGGAGGCTGAGCGTCCATGTGCAACGCACTGCACCTCACGTACGTCCGGTCGATAGCGGGTTCCATCACAGTCCGCACAGCGCAAATAGACATCGCTCAAGAATTGCATTTCAACGAGCTCGAATCCGCTACCCTTGCAGGTCGGGCAGCGACCATCACCGGCGTTGAAACTGAAAGTACCCGGTGTGTAGCCGCGTTGGAGAGACAGCGCCTGCGCTGCAAAGCGCTTGCGAATCGGCTCGAAGGCGCCGACGTAGCTGGCGGGGTTCGAGCGCGTGGTTTTGCCGATTGCGGACTGATCGACCAGCATCACATCGACGATTTGTTCATAACCCGAAATCGAACGATGTTCACCAGGAGTTTCCCCTGATCTATGTTTCAGCTTTTGAAGGGCGCGAAAAGTGACCTCGTGCATCAGGGTCGATTTTCCGGATCCGCTGACGCCTGTGATGCAAACCAAGCGCTCGAGCGGAATGTTGACATCAATATTCTTCAAATTGTGTTCGGAAGCGCCTTTGATTCGTAGGTGTTTGCGCACTTTGGTTTGAGCCCCCAGCACGGCCAAACCAGAACCGACGGTCTTACGCCCGCTCAAATAGGCCCCCGTCACTGACCGGCGACAGCGATCGATCTGTGCCAGCGTCCCGTAGCTGACGATCTCGCCCCCGTGCTCCCCCGGGCCCGGGCCCATATCCAAAACGCGGTCTGCGGCACGAATGACATCCGGGTCGTGCTCAACAACCAACAACGTATTTCCGGCGTCACGCAAACGATGCAACACGCCGATCAGACGCGTGATATCGCGTGGATGCAGGCCGATACTTGGTTCATCCAAAACAAAAAGCGTGTTAACCAGCGACGTTCCGAGCGCTGTCGTTAGATTGATGCGCTGGACTTCCCCGCCACTCAAGGTTCGTGACTGCCGGTCTAAGCTGAGGTAGCCCAGGCCCACGTCTACGAGATAGCGCATCCGTGTGCGAATGGCCTCAATCAGCAAGGTCGTGGCCTCATCGAGAGGCGCTGGCAGCTCAAGCGTCGCAAAGAAGGCGGCCGACTCTTGAATCGGCATCAACATCAGATCGTAAATATTGAGCCGCTCGCGCCCCACCCGCCACATCAACGATTGTGGCTGCAAGCGCGCCCCCTTACAAACATGGCAAGGCTTGTATAGACGATAGCGCGAGAGCATCACGCGGACATGCATCCGGTAGCTGCGTGACTCGAGCCAATTAAAGAAGCCTTTGACGCCATACCAGCGCCCCTCTGCCTCGCCCTTATCACCACGAATAACCCAGGCGCGCTGCGCCGTGCTTAAGTCATCCCATGGCACATTCAGCGGAACACGTTTCTTCTTCGCATGGCGTTCGAGGTCCCGTTGACACTCATCGTAACTCTTCGACTGAAACGCTTTAACGGCGCCTTCAGCCAGTGTTTTGCGTCCATCCGGAATGGCCAGCCCGTAATCAATGGCAATGATTCGCCCGAACCCACGGCATTCCGGACATGCACCCATTGGTGAATTGAAAGAGAAACGGTTGGGTGTTGGTTCAACAAAATGTAAATTGCACGCGGCGCAGTGTAAATCCTTGGAGAACTCCAGGACATCTTCGGGATTGCTATCCGCGCAGACGATACGAATCCGGCCCTGCCCATGACGTAAGCAGGCCTCAACGGCGTCGACAAATCGCGATTTTCGCCTTCCGTCGAATACGACACGGTCCTGCACCACATCAAAATACGTTTTTGTTTCGGCATGAAAACGCTGATAGCCCTGAGCCAGCAAACGTTCACGCACTTCGCTGGAATTGAAATTATCAGGAATGGTTACGCGGAAGCACAACAGCAGGCGGGCCTTGCCTTGCGCCCCCAGTGTGCCCGCTTTTACGGCGCGCCGCACCGCCGTCCAGATGCTCTCAGGCGTGTCGCGTCGAACGCGCTGATTGCACGCGCCGCAATACAGTGTTCCTGCTCGGGCGAACAGCAATTTCAGGTGGTCATTCAGCTCCGTCATCGTACCCACGGTCGACCGCGATGTACGAACGGGGTTGGTCTGATCAATGGCGATGGCCGGCGGAATACCGGAAATGCGATCGGTCTTGGGCTTGTCCATGCGATCCATGAATTGCCGTGCATACGGCGAAAATGTCTCGATGTAGCGGCGCTGGCCCTCGGCGTACACGGTATCAAAGGCCAGTGACGATTTCCCAGACCCGCTGACGCCGGTCACAACCGTCATTTCCCC
>JAPKCZ010000224.1 GCA_028822745.1 Kiritimatiellia bacterium
ACGGTGTCGTGTAGACGGCCGAGCCCATATAAATTTCGTTGATGATCTTAAGCGTTTTGTTGTGCTGCACGATAAGCACATCCCCGTCCTCGTCGCCAATATAGACCTTGTCATCAACCACCATGGGTGAGCCCCAAACGGCTGCGAAAAGATCGTGTCGCCAATGCACTTTTCCGGTGGCCGCATCAATGCAGTAAAAGAACCCGCCAAGATCCGCGTGATACAAAAGTCCGTCGCTGATAGCCGCCGTCGTCATCGTTCGGCCAAATGCTTTCCCCCCCAGATGCCAAACCTTACCCGTCTCGGTAATGTCGCCCTTTTTCGTGGCATCAATACGATACAAATGACCTGCGCCCGTTCCATGCTCAGGATCCTGCCCGACGCCAATAAAGACGGCATCCTCATGAATCACCGGCGTGGCAATCAGGTTGTTGCGCGATCCGCTGCCGCCAAGTTTCCAGATGGCATCTTTGGGATTGCAGTCAAACTTCCAAATCAATTTCCCCGTGCCCGGCTCCAACGCATACACCCAACCGTCGCCACCTGGAAAAACCACTTGATGCTGCCCGGCAACAAGGCCGTACGCAGGCGAAGACCACTGGCCATGCAACGTATCCCCAATGTCCGCAAATTCCCAAACCAGCTCACCGGTATTTTTATTGATCGCGATGAATGCCGGCGCCGTGGGTGACGGCAGATTGAGATGGCCTTCGTCGACACCATTACCGGTGACGAGCACGACGAGGTCCCCTGCAATGAGCGGTGACGATGTGGCTAAATTGTGGGGAAAAACCGCCAACTCTTCGATCATGTCGTAAACCCAGACGATGTCAGCCTTGGAATCGCCTTTGTACTGCTCATCCTGGAAGCCGTCATTCTCCCCATCCAGAAAACCCTTTGTGTCGATACAAACCAACTCGCAGCGGTTGTTGACGTAATAGGCGCGATCACCCTCAACGAAAAGCGTGGAGCACACCCCTTGGCGCGGCCAGTCATTCACACGCCCAGCCGTCAACTTGTCGTGTACGGCCTGCCACTGAAACGATCCCTTGGATTCGTCGAAACAGAGATAGTTGCCTTTGTCGCCCTTAATCTCGGGATCGTATTTTCCCTCGTTGTTGGTGCCCATAAAAATAAGACCATCGGAGATCACGGGATTGCCATACGTCTGCGACCCAAGCTTGACGGCCCATTTTATGTTTTTACCGCTGTCCACATCCCACTCGGTGGGTAGCTTCTTTTCGTTGTCGTTGATCATGTTGCGCGTGGTGCCACCGCCCCAACTCGGCCAGTCCCCGGCAACGCCTACACTGGACAGGCACAGGGCCGCCGCGACGCAAAAAAAGCCAATGGTATTCCAAACGTGAAATCGATTATTCATAAGGGTCTCCTCGTGCTTGAAAAAATCATGGACGGACACGCCGCCGATTAGGGGGTCACAATAACATTATCAAATAGAACTTCCGTGCCTTTCGACTTTGATGTCGTAGCCACAGAATAGGCGTACAGCCCGGGGCTGCCGTCAAGATTCGGGTGCGCATCTTCCACCTCAATGGTCCACGCGTCGGGTTCAGGCGTTCCTTGCTCCCACACTTTACCGCGGATTATGCCAACCCCGTTGTTGATGTGCGTCGAACATTTTACGGTGTACCACTTGTCGGGTTCCCATGCGAAATCGATGTCTTTCTGTATTCGCGGAATCGGCGCCCACGAAACCAGCCGCAACTTGCGCGTGCGCTCCGTTGTTCCAGTCAAAATCAAAAGATACCGGCTGTTGATCAGACCCACGTCTGGAATGAAACGGTTCTTCTTTGAGACACCCAGAATATCGGCCTGCACCGTATACCCAGCATCAATGGGCGGCATCATATAACAACGTAAACGCGCAAAGGCTGGCGACGGCCGCTCAGCCAGCTTCTTGAGCACCTTGCCGCCCTCATACTCGATGACCTGCGCTTTGAGCTTCGAGGATATCCAGCCCGCTGGTGGCAATCCCGTGGGTAAGGCCTCGAAGTCTTCACGGTAGGGAAGCTCAGGCACGACGCGCAGGCGGCATGTCGCCGTTTGATCACCCACGGTCGCCGTCACAACGCCCGCCTGCATTGTTGCATCGCCACCCACAGCGAATTGCGAGCCATTGAATTCGCCCTTTATCCCTTTGACCGAATACGCGGCACCGGGCAGCCCGCTAAGCACGTTCCCTTTGGCATCGTAGCCCGTCACCGCGAAACGAATCACCTGCCCAGGCTTAACCCAAGTCTCGGCTGGAGCTAACGCGAGACTTGCAAGAGATGCCAGCGCCTTGGCCTCTAGCGCCTTGACGTCTGGCGCAGGCTTTTTGCTGATGCAATAAGTGTGCGTGAGCGTTGGCAGAATAACACTATCTTCCGTGGCCACCGGTGTTGCAAAAATCTCCACGGGCGCACCGTCATCTTCTTCAAAATGCACGGCCCCCAGCTGCTTGCAGCCCTTACGTGTGGGCTCCAGAACGGCATAGCGTCCAGCCACCTCACCAACGTAGATTTTACCATCTGCGAAAATAGGCGAACCCTTAGCTTCGGCACCATAGTTGTATTTCCAGAGTTGCTTGCCGTTCTTCGCGTCGATGGCATACAGATTGGCTGAGTTGCTTCCGACGTACAGAATGCCGTCATGCAGAATCGGTGACACATACCCGGCAGGCAAGCCTTCCACCCGCCATTGTTCCTCGCCGGTGCGTGCGTCGAGCGAAACGACGCGGCCCATCGCCAGCGAATCGATATTCTCTTCACTGTGCATCGCATAGACGCGATCTTTGGCGACAATCACAGACGAATTAATGCCGCGTTTGCTGAGCAGAAAGCTCCACTTGCGCACGCCCGTCACGGCGTTCATCGCGATCACCGTGCCGTCGGCCAATCCCGTAAAGAGCAGGGGCTCACCGTCCACCTCGGCCAACACCGGAACGGCATACGTTGTATCCAGAGGCGCGCTGCTCGGCGCCGACCACCAGGCGATCTCGCCGCTAAACTTATTCAGGGCCAAGAAACGGTGCAAGCCTCTGCCTTGAGGACCCCAACTACTGTTTAGAAAGCTGATAATCACGAGGTCGCCAGCAACGATGGGCGTATGCGTGCGGCCCCCGTAACCCGAAATTCGGCCCAGCTCCTCTGTCAGCGAACGTGACCAAATCATACGACCATTCTTGTCGAAACAATAAAACCGCCCCTGCACACCATGGGCATAAATGAGGCCCGTCGCCGGATCCCCGGACAAATTGGCCCAGCCAACTCGCAGTGCAACGATGTCGGTTAGGAAGACATTGAATCGATGCTCCCACACGACACGACCCGTTTCGAGATCCAGAGCGACAACGCGTTCCTGCGTCGCGTCACCCTCGCCTGCACGATTAATCATGTAGACATGGCCGTTCATCACGAGCGGTGCGGAACGTGCGCCGATCGGCACGGACCATTTCAGGTTCTCGCCCTCGGGTGACCACGTGGCAGGTAAGTTCTTGGCCTCAAATACCCCGTTCATCTCGGGCCCACGCCAATGCCCAATTTCCGCGGCATGCACACCGCTCAATCCGAGGGCGACAACAAGCGCAACATAGAATCGTGTTTTCATAAAATCTCCATTCGTACTCATAACGCTATTCGTCTGTCAAAAATGCATCAAGTTTTTCGCGTATGGCGTCCGGTATCGGCATACTGGTCACACGACCGCCCTCTTCGATTAAACAGCAAACACTGGTTAAGGTGCCCACGGCCTTCACGTCCCCGCCACACAGGATTTCACAGCGAAACGTGACCGACTTACCGCCTATGTCCGCAATCCATATAGAAACCGTCATTTCGTCCTCAAAACGAAGCGGCGCCTTGAACTCAAACGCACAGGCAACACGCGGCCAAGACACCTGCTGCTCGCCGTCTTGCATCATCACGGACAATCCGGCGCGACGAAACAGCTCATGCTCAGCAGACTCCATGTAGCGAGAAAACTCGCTGAAATGCACGATTCCCGCCATATCGGTCTCGGCGTATTCGACGCGCCGGTGTACTTCACATTTCGCCATTGTACTGCTCCCAATCGAACCGCGTTCCAGCCGTAATCCAGAACCGAACACGCGAATATACATGATGTTCGATCAGGCCTCCCGCTGTAAAGCGAATTGCACAGGCGCAGTATCGCGGCGCAAAGGATTAGGTATCGAGACTCGACAGCCTCTTCACGAATAGACTAAGAATATCGAATCCATTGAGAAGAGAGATAGGCGGCAGGACAATGAGCAAGAAAAAGGCACTGATTACCGGAATCACGGGGCAAGACGGCTCTTACCTGGCGGAACTCCTTTTGGAACAGGGCTACGAAGTACACGGCATTGTGCGTCGCGTTGCGTTGGAAGATCCCGGCCATCGCATGTACCGCATTCGCCACCTGCTTGAGCGCGTTCAATTGCACGCGGCCTCTTTGGAGAGCTACCCGAGCCTTTTCAAAATCGCACAGAAAATTCAACCCGACGAGTGCTACCACCTCGGCGCACAGAGCTTCGTCAGCTATTCGTTCGAAGACGAATTTTCAACCATGAACACGAACATCAACGGCACGCACTACATGCTGTCCGCCATTCGTGAATGCGCACCCAAGTGTCGTTTCTACTTTGCAGGGTCCAGTGAAATGTTCGGCAAAGTGCGCGAGGTTCCACAGAATGA
>JAPKCZ010000225.1 GCA_028822745.1 Kiritimatiellia bacterium
GACCTCCCTCGACCCGGCCGTGAAAATATCCACGCGACCGTTGGGCGCTTGGATGTGGGCAGCGTTCCGCTGTTCCTTTTGGACGCGAATAACGCGTCCAATTCGCCTGACGTTCGCCAGATCACCGCGCGACTTTATGAGCCAGATCGCGTATTGCGCTTACGCCAGGAAATCCTTCTTGGAATTGGCGGCGTGGTTGCACTTTCGAAGTTGGGTTATACGCCTTCCGTCTTTCACATGAATGAGGGACACGCCGCATTCCTTTCATTGGCGCGGGTTTCTCAACTCATGAAAACAGAAGGTCTCGACCTTAACACCGCTCTCGAGTTTGTTTCACGAACGGGCGTCTTTACCACACACACACCCGTCCCGGCAGGTAACGAGACGTTTAGTACCGAACTTGTAGAAACACATGTCGATGCCTTGGAACCAGAATATGGAATCAACTCGGCAACCGTTCTTGAATGGGGCAGAGGGCCTGGCGAAAAATCGAGCCAAGAGCACTCCATGACCATTATGGCGCTAAATACAGCACAGCTAAGCAACGGTGTCAGTCAGCTACACGGTGTCGTTGCGCGCGACATGTGGAAACATCTATGGCCTAAGCGTCCGACCGACGAAGTGCCTATCGGCGCGATCACCAACGGCGTACACATGACGTCTTGGCTCTCAACAGAAATGATTCAACTCTTCGACAAGTACCTGCCCCGCAATTGGGGCGCGAAGCCATACTCTGCGCCGGTTTCAAAAGCTGTCGACGACATTCCCGACGACGCACTTTGGCGGGCACACCAAGGAGGCCGATCACGCCTCGTCCGTTGGGCACGCATCATTGCCGAAGAACAATCGAGTACGCGCAGTGCGACGCGTAAAGAAATCAGGGCAATCAAATCATCGCTAGACTTCGACGCCCTAACCATTGGTTTCGCGCGGCGCTTCGCGACGTATAAACGTGCCAGCATGCTTTTGCAAGACCCAGAGCGTTTGATCGCAATGTTAAAGAACAGCGAAAAGCCCATTCAGTTTCTGTTTGCCGGTAAGGCGCATCCCGCAGATGATTCAGGCAAAGATCTCATTCGCCAGATCGTCCACTTCGGACGAGAAACGGGTCTATCTGATCGTTTCATTTTCATTGAGAACTATGACATTCTGATTGCACGCCACTTGGTTCAAGGCGTTGATGTTTGGCTAAACAATCCGCGCCGCCCGTTGGAAGCAAGTGGTACCTCCGGCATGAAATCGTGCCTGAATGGTGGTTTACACCTGAGCACACTGGACGGCTGGTGGGATGAAGGCTATTCACCAGAATGCGGCTGGGCCATCGGAGATCGTCAGGAATTTGAGAATCACGACTACCAAGACCAGATTGAGTCGCACTCGCTCTACAACTTATTGGAGAACGAGGTCGTACCGACCTTCTACGATCGTCCAAATGGCGACATCCCTACAAAATGGGTGGCCATGATGAAGGCATCCATTCGAAGCGCCGTTGGCGAGTTCTCGAGCCACCGTATGGTTGATCAATACAACCGAATGTTCTACAACGTTGCCGCGGCCGAAAAGATTCGTCTTCACACGGACAATTTCAGTAAAACCAAAGCCTTGGTCGCAACACGAAAGGGCTTCAATGCCGCATGGGAAAAGATCCGCGCCAGCCGGCCATCAGCGGATCGCGATATCACAGGCCTGCATGTCGGGGATGAATTCACCGTAACCACGCATGTCGCCTTGGGTGAGCTAAACCCTGACGATGTACGCGTCGAGGTTTACCACGGCCCGGTGGACACCGAGAACGAAATCATTGAAAGTCATTCCGGCATCATGCAGTCCGATTCCCAGAACAATCACGGCGAATATGTCTATCAACAGACGGTTCAATGCAAAGCGCCTGGGCGCTACGGTTTCACTGTTCGCGTTTGCCCCGACGGCAATGACTGGAATAACACCATCCCTGGCTTTATTACCTGGGCCGAATAGTCGAGACAAAGTCGAGTCAACGTATGGCTAAAAGCAGGACATCCACACGGAATCCACGCATTCTCATGGTGACCCCGGAGATTACCTATCTTCCGGCTGGCATGGGAAATATGGCCAATATGCTGAACGCCAAAGCAGGCGGATTGGCAGATGTTTCGGCCTCGCTTGTCTCGGCCCTGTTCGAACTCGGCGCGGATGTTCATGTGGCATTGCCGCACTACCGTCGCATGTTTCATGTCGATGTAGGGCGATTCATCAATGACGAGTTGCGCGTCTACAAACGTGTTCTTCCTGAAGATCGAATACATCTCGCGCAGGACCGCATTTTTTACTACCGCGACGAAGTCTACAGCAACCACGAGCGAGATTCGCGTCGCCTAGCACTGGCCTTTCAGCGCGAAGTCATCAACAACATTATTCCGCGCGTTAATCCGGACTTGATTCATTGTAATGACTGGATGACGGGTTTGGTTCCCGCCATGGCACGCCGTCTTGGCATTCCGTCTCTATTTACGATTCATAATATTCACTCCCAGAATTTAACGCTCTCCGAAATCGAAGACTCAGGAATCGATGCCGCCGAATTCTGGTCCGAGCTTTACTTCAAGAACCCACCATTCAATTACGAATCCACCCGTAATGCTAATCAGGTCGACATGCTGGTTAGCGGTATTTTTGCGTCACATTTTGTCAACACGGTAAGCCCTGAGTTTCTCAACGAAATCTGCCAAGGCCGTCATGAGTTTGTTGACCAAAGTACTCGCACTGAATTAGTACAGAAATTCACAGCACAGTGTGCCAGCGGCATTCTTAATGCACCCGACCCCTCGTACAACCCGCGTACCGACGAGCTTATTGAGTGTAAGTACAACGCGGAAGATCATGTTTCTGGGAAGCGTGCAAACAAGATGGTTTTTCAAGAACGACTTGGTTTGACCGTTGACGCGGATGCGCCTCTATTGTTCTGGCCGTCCCGACTCGACCCTGTTCAAAAGGGATGCCAACTCGTTGCCGACATTCTGTACGCCATCATTTCCGATTACTGGGACAAGGGCCTTCAGGTTGCCGTCGTCGCCAACGGTCCCTTTCAGAATGTCTTCCGCAACATTGTGCGGCACCATGATTTCTATGATCGTGTTGCCGTGGTCGAGTTTGATGAGGGGCTGTCGCGTCTTGGCTACGCCGCCTCCGATTTTATGCTAATGCCTTCACGCTTTGAGCCATGCGGCTTGCCACAAATGGTCAGTGCGATCTACGGCAACATTCCGATCGTTCATGACACCGGCGGCTTGCACGATACAATCGAGCACATCGACACCACCGCCAGCACGGGCAACGGGATTGTCTTTGAACATTATGATCCAGGCGGATTACGATGGGGCATTGATCGAGCGATGGATTTTTATGCATTGCCCAAGGACGAGCGGAGCGCCACGATTACTCGGATAATGAATGAGAGCATCGAGCGCTTCAACCACACGGTAACAGCAGCGGAATACATTAAAGTATATGAAAAAATGCTCCACCGTCCCCTTGTCAAAACTCACTGACGACAATTTTCTTGATCCATTTCAAGAAACTCTGAAACAGCGAGCTGATGCGACGCTTGCCCAGCGCCAGCGTTTTACCGAACAAGCCGGCAGTCTCGCACAGTTTGCCAATGGGCATGCTCACTACGGTCTGCATCGAACCGCTTCGGGATGGGTTTTTCGCGAGTGGGCCCCAAATGCGACCGCTATCTGGCTTGTCGGAGATTGCTCGGGATGGCAGGAACAGGAATCTTTTCGCCTCACCAGACAGAACGCACACGGCGATTGGGAGGTCACAATTCCACCCGAAAGCCTATGGCACGGATCTCACTACCGTCTCAAAATCTGCTGGGACAACGGTCACGGCGAACGGCTACCAGCCTATGCGAGGCGCGTCGTTCAAGACATGAATACGCATGTCTTTTCTGCTCAAGTATGGGAGCCGCCAGCCTATCAATGGGTCAATACGTTCAAAGCGAATCGTGAGACACCGCTATACATTTACGAAGCTCATGTTGGCATGGCTGTCGAAGAAGCACGCGTGGGTACCTATGTTGAGTTTCGCGACCAGATTTTACCGCGCGTCGTAAAGAACGGCTACAACGCGATTCAACTGATGGCCATTATGGAGCATCCGTATTATGGATCGTTCGGGTACCAGGTAGGCAGTTGTTTCGCGCCGTCCTCGCGAGTAGGGACACCCGAAGAACTCAAATCTCTTGTCGAGACAGCGCTCGGCATGGGCTTAACCGTGATTATGGATCTCGTTCATTCGCACGCGGTCATCAACGAGGTCGAGGGTTTGGGGCGATTTGACGGCACGCGCCATCAATACTTCCACGAAGGTGAACGTGGGGAACATCCCGCCTGGAACTCATGTTGTTTTGATTACGAAAAATCTGAGGTACAGCATTTCCTCTTATCAAATTGCAAATACTGGTTGGACGAATTCCACTTTGATGGGTTTCGTTTCGACGGCATCACCAGCATGCTCTATCACAACCACGGGTTGGGCGAAAATTTCACAAACTACGGCATGTATTTCGACGGCGGCGTGGACAACGACGCATTGGTCTATCTCGCGTTGGCCAACACCTTAATTCACGAACTGCGTCCAGACGCGTTGACCATCGCGGAAGACATGA
>JAPKCZ010000226.1 GCA_028822745.1 Kiritimatiellia bacterium
CCATTTCCAGGTCGTCATCATAGAGAATACCAAGATTGTAATGCACGGCCGCATCATCTTCTCTGATCTCCATCGCCTTCATAAATTCAGACTGCGCGCGCGTGTATTGACGCGATGCCTTATAGACGCAGCCCATGTTATAGTGTGCGAAGAACAGCTCCTCGCCATGACGTGTTTCTTGTGCTTCAAGAAGCTCACGCAACTGGCGATTCTCTTCACGAAGCTCGAAAATCTGGCGGTCATGCTGTGTTTGACGCGCGATGAGTGCGGCAGCCGTCACGGGCTTGGCGGCAGCGGGTTTTGCTGCGGCCGGCTTCAATGTAACGGGTTTCGATGCAACGGGAGCAGGTGCAACGGGAGCAGGTGCAACGGGAGCAGGTGCAACAACGCGCTTGGGCGCCGGTGCCCGGGCCGATTCCACGGCCTTTTCGATGTTCAGAATTTCATCAATCTCATCGGAACGCAGTTCGCCAACAAATAACGCCGTCGTCGCCACGCACAGCGCGAGCGAAATCTTGCTCATCCTGGAAATCATCAACACAGCCTCCTCGTACGCAACATGCCGTCACGCCCAAACCACTCTCAAATTCGCTCGAAATACTAAAACTCGCAGCATATCAGCAATGCCACCGCATGCAACACCAAATCCCCTGCTCAGCATGGCACGGGCGCATCTGCGTTTTGGTGCAAATCCCAGGGGAAAACACCAGATGCATTGATCAGTGCACGTTTCGTATGTCTTTCTGCACCAAATTGCAGATGCGCCCGCATGGCACCCCCTAGCCCTACGGACACGTCCACGTGTAGACAAAAGCCCCCATAACCCGCGAATATTGATGATATTTCCTCAATGGCGCGATGCACCAGATGTCATCCGAGCCAACCCTGACGCCTCCCATTCCCATTTTACGGGGCTCACTGCCTGAAGTACGCAACGAAATATAGATGTGGTTGTGCGGGATTCCTTGGTCAGGGAGAGATTAGGTAACGATTAGGGCTGATTTCTCCTCGTCTTTGCCTTCATCTTTACCTTTGTCGGCCTAGCCATGTGCCTTTATTGGGGTCGACGTATTGACGTACGCGAACATGGACAACCATTTCCATATTTTACTTCACGTGCCGGATCCAAAGGCACGGTCGGACAACGAGCTGATCGAACGGCTGAATCACCTCTATTCCCCTATCGTGGTCAAGAATTTGGTCGCTTCGCTACATCATGGTTTGTCCTGGTCAACCAACCTGCTTGTGTTTTCGGCGATGCGAAAGAGTACGATGATCGTCTCGCACCAGATTCTCACAAAAAACACATACAGAATAAACACGATGGGCGAGAGAAGGAGAAACAGAATTCCTTTACCCGCGCCAGCACTGAACCCACCAATGATCAACGTAAACGTACCGATTGCGGCAAAGACAATCCCTATGACAAAAAGAACCTTTATAAAACGCGTTGTCACGAACTCCGTGAACGACAGATCAAAAAGCATTCCGAATGAACCTTTGCTTGTCATGATGAACTCCTTGGTTAGTGATGTTTCGCGATACGCTTGAATTTTCACTTTCTCGCAAGTCTAGTCAACATTTCGTTCATCTACCTTTTACTGGAACGTGGACGTAGCCTGATCTATTCATCCAATATCTGCGAAACAGAAGAAACCACGGATTTCACTGATGGCCGCCGGCAAAGCCGGCGCAATACGTGTCATCCGTGGTTAAACTATTATAGATGAGCACGTTGCGACTATTGATAGTGGGTTGGCGAATAATTCAGGCTAGACAGCCAGTCCAGGCTTTCGAGCATGCGATCCACAGTCGTGGGCGATATCCATCAAAGGACGTGCAGGCAACTGGCCTTTTTGAAGGTCAATTTCAGGACGAATTTAGCCATTTTCTCAATTTCTCCGGTATTGGTGTCAATTTTGTGTTTTTCTGCGTTTTGGACGAAGTTTACCTTGCCAGATACAATCACGTACGATAGATTTTGATCACAAACGCGCAGACTCAATCATGAATATGCAGCAAGACTCCATCCATTTGGCCGCCGAACGGCAAGAACGCATCCACGCCTTAATCACCGAGCGTGGCACGCTACGCGTGGACGAATTGGCCGAGATCCTGTCCGTATCGCTGGCTACGATTCGACGCGATTTGCTCGAACTGGATCGACGTGGCCTCATCAAGCGCGTGCACGGCGGCGCCATGAGCGTTCGCAACCGCGTCGTTGAACCGATGTTCGACGACAAAACCTCCATCGCCTCGGCCCAGAAACAGGCCATTGCCGCCGCCGCGTACCACGACATTGAATCCAATGACACCATCTTTCTGGACGGCGGCAGCACCATCCTCGCCCTCGCCCGCCTCTTACAAGGACGCGAAGACGTTAACGTGGTCACCAATTCACTGCGCGTCGCCACCCTACTTGCCGGCGGCGGACCACGATTGATTCTAATCGGCGGACACTTGCGACATCTCAGCCAGACCTTCGTCGGGCCGCTTACCGAGCCCATGCTATCCGAATTGCATGTGGATAAAGCGTTCATGGGTACAATTGGGCTTTCGCTCGACGCTGGACTCACCACCACCGACGCCGATGAAGCCTTTACCAAGAAGCGCGTGATGCGTTGCGCGAATCGCGTGCTCCTGCTTGCCGATGCCAGCAAGATCGGCAAGGTCGCTTTCGCACACGCCGGCGACATCGCGGACCTCGATGTGCTGATCACCGATGACGGCATCGATCAACCAACGCGCGAATCCATTGCAAAGAATCACGTCGACATCATTTGCGTCACGCTTGAACACCACGTCAAACAGCGATAAATCATCTAGCGGAACCCGCTTAAAAGGAGATCCCATGGCCACACCCGTCATCATGCCGCGACAAGGACAGTCTGTTGAAAGTTGCATTCTCGTCGAATGGCTCGTCGCCATCGGCGACAACGTCACCGAAGGACAGTCACTCGCCAACATCGAAACCGACAAAGCCGTTTTTGAGGTCGAAAGCCCAGAAGCCGGCACCATCCTGAATTTCTTTTTTGAACCGGGCGACGATATTCCCGTACTGACAACCATCGCCGCCATCGGCGCTGCCGGCGAAGACGGCGCGGCACTCAACCCGAACGCTGCCGGCGCACCTGCTGCAGCAGCCGAAGCACCCGCCACCGAACCCGAGATGCCAGCCGCTGTGGATACGCCTGCTCCTGGCGAAACCCTGGCCCCTGCAGCTCCTGCACCTGCGACCACGGGCGGCACATCGACAGGCGTCAGCCCACGTGCACGTCAGCGCGCCGCCAAATCGGGTCTCGATCCACGGACCGTTCAAGGCACAGGCCCCGCGGGCCGAGTCATTGAGCGCGATGTCGTTGCCGCCATCGCCGCCAACCCAGGCATTTCGGCCGTCGCCGCAGATGCCATATCCGCCGGAGCCGGACAGGCCCCTGCTGTTGGCAGTGGTCCCGGTGGACGCGTCCTATCGCAGGACCTGACCACAGGCGCCCCAGCCGCCGCAAGCGCCGCCGCGCCTGTGGTTGGCAGCGGCGAAACGGTCACCATTCCAGTGACAGGCATTCGCAAGATCATCGCCGAACGCATGCGCAACTCGTTGGCCACGACAGCTCAGATCACGCTGAATATGTCTTTCGACGCGACGGCCGTTCTCGCCTATCGCAAACGCGTCAAAGCAAACGCGAAAGCACTTGGATTGCCCAACATCACGCTGAACGACATGGTCGTCTTTGCCGCAGCGCGCACACTGACGCGGCATCCGGAACTGAACGCGCACTTCTTAGGCGATAAGATCGTGCGCTATCCGCATGTGAACATGGGCATCGCCATGGACACGCCACGCGGTCTGATGGTGCCTGTTCTGAACAATGCACATGCACGTTCGCTGAGCGAGATTTCCCTCAGCATCAAACCCATCGTCGAAGACGCACAGAAGGGCACCATCAGCCCTGACATGCTGCAGGGCGGGACCTTTACGATCACCAACATGGGCATGCTGGGCATTGAAAGCTTCACCCCTGTTTTGAACGCACCCGAAGTCGCCATTCTCGGTGTCGGCGGGTTGTTCTTGAAGCCCGTCGCCAAAGACGGTGACGTCGCCCATATCCAGGCGATCAACCTCAGCCTGACGATCGATCATCAGGCTACGGACGGTGCCCCAGGCGCACGTTTCCTTAACGACCTGTGCACGATACTGGAAAACTTCGAACTCGCGCTGGCCTGAGGCAACTCACCCTGACGACCACTGCCGTAAAGGAAAGACGAACCACATGACTTACGATCTCATTATCATCGGTGCCGGGCCGGGCGGCTACATCGCCGCCGAACGCGCTGGTGCTGCCGGAAAATCGGTCTTGCTCATTGAAAAGGCCGAACTGGGCGGCGTTTGCCTCAACTGCGGCTGCATCCCATCCAAGACCTTGCTCAACGCCGCCAAACATTATTATTACGCGGTTCACGGGTCCGCCTATGGCGTTGAAGTTGAAGGTGCGTCCTTTAACCTGAAGTCCGCGCATGCGCTCAAAGCCGGAGTCATGGACACCTTGCGCAAGGGCATTACCGGCCTGATGAAACGCTTCAAAGTAAACGTCGTCAAAGGCAACGCCGTGATTGATGGTCCCGGACGTGTGCGC
>JAPKCZ010000227.1 GCA_028822745.1 Kiritimatiellia bacterium
ACCACCGCCAGGTGGCCCTCACCGACGACACCTTCTTCGGGGCGATTTCAGGCGACGCCACTGGACATCGTTTCCTCCGGACCGGAGATCTTGGATTTCTGCGCGACGGGCAATTGTACGTCACCGGCCGATGCAAGGACGTCATCATCGTCAATGGCCGGAACCTGTATCCACAGGACATCGAAGCCAGCGCGATCGCGGCGCATCCTGTTCTGTCGGGCGGCGTGGCTGCCGCGTTCTCCCTCGATCGGGACGACCAAGAGCAAGTTGTGCTGGTGATCGCGTCCAGCGAGAAGCAGATGCAGGACATGCCTGTACAGGATTTGCTGCGTGCGGTGACGCGCGCCGTGACGCACTCGCACGCGATCGATCTTCACGACCTGGTGCTAGTGAGGTCACGACTGCCTGTGACGTCGAGCGGCAAGATCCGACGTTCCAGGTGCCGACAGATGTATCAGGCTGACGCGTTTACGAACGTTCTCGCGTCCAAGAAGGCTGGGATGTAGCAGATGTTGGAGAAAACATGAGCGTTGACGAAGTGGCGCACTGGTTGGCGGACTATCTAAGCTGCCTTCTCAAGATCCGAGCGGATCAAGTCGATCCAGATCTACCGTTTGACAACTACGGCATAGATTCCAAATCGGCCGCGGCGATGGTGGGTGACCTGTCAGCGTGGCTAAAGCGAGATCTGGAATTGGCCATTATCTACGATTTCCCGTCGATCGAGGCGCTCAGTCGGTACCTCGGCGCGGGAGGGGAGGCCGCGTGATGACTACAAGGTCCGCAACTCCTCAGCCCGGAGCCGAAGCGCTCTTCCGCTGGCTGCTGACCGATCGGCCTAGACTGGCGTGGCCGACATTCGGCCTCTTTCTGGCATTTGTTTCGCTGTTTGTCGGGGAGATTGTATTCGCGACCGCCGGATTGTTGCCGATTCCCTTGGCGGTCGCCCTCGGAACCCTGGCGAGCTACTGGTCGTATTCTGTATTGCACGAGGCGGCTCACAACTTGGTAAGCACCAGCAAGGCGGTCAACGAATGGGTCGGGAGAATCTGCCTCCTGGGTATTTCCATCACGCCCTTCTTCCAGACCTACCGGTTCCTGCATCTGGCGCACCACCGGTTTACCAACGATCCGAAGCGCGATGCTGACTACTGGTCCGGGGGAGGGCCACCCTGGACTCTGCCGCTGCGCTGGATGGTTATGGATGTGGCCTACGCCGCCACCTACTTCAGAGCCGGATTTTACTGGGAGCGCCCACGCGGAGAGAGGATCGAATTCTGGGCTTCGATGCTCTTTGGCGTAGGCGTACTTGCCCTGGTGTGGTCCATGGGATGGCTCAAGCCATTTCTCCTGTTCTATATCCTGCCGACCCGTCTTGGGTTGTTCATTCTGGCTTTTGCTTTTGACTTTCTTCCCCACTATCCCCATCGGATAACTGCGCGGGAGAACATGTTCCGGGCAACCAACAACCGCGTCGGCATGGAGTGGCTGATGACACCTTTGCTGGTTGGGCAGAACTACCATCTCGCGCATCATCTTTATCCTACGGCGCCGTTCTACCGTTACCGTCGAGTATGGCTCGCTAGGAAGGCCTACCACGACGCCCGCAACCCCGCCTGTGTCAAGCCGTTCGGCCTCAGCCCCACTGGCACCCGTGGCGGAGTCGTCGGTTCGACCGACAGCGTTGCCGAGCCGGCTGCCCGAAATACTGCGCGGTCAACATAAATCCAACAGGAAGCAGGAGCATCAATGACATGTCCGTAACGATGGCGGTTCCTGAGTGGTACCTCAAGCATATGAAGCCCGCCGTGGACTACGCCGCGAGCCTGGTGCCCAATCCGTTTTCACAGCCCGGAGACCTGTCGGGCTACGTCGCTCTTCATCAGAACGACTACTTGAGGTTGGGCAACCATCCCAAGGTGGTCAAGGCGCGGGGACGGGCCAATTCGCGGAAGCGGGAAGAAGCATTCATGTCCTCCGTCTACGGCGGAGGCTCCGATGAATGCGAGGTGTTTCGGCAGTGCATCGTGGCCGCCATGGATGCCGAGGATGCCATGCTCACAACGTCGGGGTGGGCGGCCAACGTTGGCTTGCTCGAAGCCATTACGCCGCTGTTTCAGCCCATTTACATTGACAACCATGCACACGCCTCGCTCTATGACGGAGTGAAGCTCTCGCTCGGAAAGAAGGTTGTGGTCAAGCACAACGATGTCGATGACCTGGCGAGGCGCATTGACAAAAACGGGCCGGGCGTCGTCGTCATCGATGCTGTGTACAGCACCGATGGATCAATCGGCGACGTCGAGGCCTATCTCGATATATGCGAAGCAAATCAGTGTTTACTGGTGCTCGACGAAGCGCATTCGTTCGGCTTGTTCGGGAACGGCGGCGGCCTCGCCGTCGAGCTGGGTCTTGCCGACCGCGTGCACTTCCGAACTGTCAGCCTTAACAAGGCTCTGGGCGGCCACGGCGGACTTATCGCCGGCAACGCGGAGTTGATGAAAATGGTGCGTGCCCGTTGCCGCTCTGTCATTTTTAGCTCCGCCACGTCGAGCGTGTCTGCGGCGGGGCATTTGGCTGCTTTGCACATCATCGTCAAGGAGACTGCGCGTGCCAAGCGCTGCATGAGGAAGGCCGAGCTTCTCCGGCGGGAGCTGGCGGAGATTGGCGTCGATACCGGCGATAGTCAGTGCCAAATCGTCTCGATCATGTTCGACGGTGAGGACGCTGCATGTCGCTTCTACGCCGGCCTGCGCGAACGCAAGATTTTGACTTCCGTGTTCGTGGCCCCCGCAATACCCCTCGGCAAAGGACTCGTCCGGTTTTCGGTCCATTCGGAGTTGACCGACGCTGAAGTCGATCATGTCGTCGCCAGTACCGAGGAGGTACTGGCGAAAATGGGCGTTCGACGCCAACAGCCCCTTCGCGCGGCCGTTTGATCGCGCCGCAACATTCATCCTCCGGAGCATGCATCATGGCTGATAACAAGCAAGGCCGTCTATCGATTCACCCCTACATCGGCGGCACCACGTCCAATCTGATCGCCAACGTCCGCAAGAACGGTGGTATCGACAAGCCGCAAGTTGCCACATTTGTGGCGACCCTATGCGGAACCCTCCTGACGTCGCCGCTACGGACCCTGGAGGCCACGTTGTACAGCGGAAAGATCCAGAAGACACCGATCAAGGAAGCGCCAGTGTTTATCATCGGGCACTGGCGTAGCGGCACGACCCATTTGCACAATGTCATCAGCCAGGACAAGCGATTCGGCTATCTTACAACGCTGCAGGCGGTGTTTCCGACCTGCAGCGTACTGCTAAGCCGGAACAAGAGCTTGAAGAATCTGGTTGCCGGGCTCATCCCCGAAAAGCGCATGATGGACAATATGAAGATGCACGTCGACTTCCCCCAAGAGGAGGAATTCAGCGTGTCATGTATCACCACCTCGTCGCACCACTGCAATCACTTCCCGAAGACCATCCGCTCCAGCTTCGACAAGTATGTGCTATTCAATGTCTCCGACTCGGAAAAGCGAGAGTGGAAGCGGGCTTACATGAGCGTCATCAAGAAGGCCTCGTTCATGGCGGGTGGTCGCCGTCTGATTCTTAAGAATCCTTACAACACCGCCCGTATCAAGATGTTACTGGAGTTGTTTCCGGACGCGAAGTTTATCCATATCTATCGCAATCCCTACAACATTTACGTCTCTGCGCTCCATGATTTCATCAAGGAGGCTGAGGAGATGGCGCTGCAGAACTTCACCGAGCAGGACTTCGCTGCGCTGTGCTACGAGCTCTACGGCAAGCTCATGAAGACGTACTACGACAGCCGCCACCTGGTTCCGAAGGGCAATCTGACCGAGGTTGCCTATGAGGATCTCGAGCAGAACCCCATGCGGGAGGTGGCTCGAATGTACAGCGAGCTGGGTCTGAAGCTCACCCCGGAGGCGAACCGGGATATCTCCAGCTATGTGTCGTCGTTGAAGGACTACAAGAAGAACAAATATACCTTCAGCGATACGCTGGCGCGGGAAATTACCGAGAAATGGGGCGATTTCATCAAGCGTCTGAAGTATTCCATACCCGCCGACATCGGTATCGATGAGAAGGCGGCCTGGACCTGCAAGATGGATTACTAGGCAGGGTAAGGGAAAAGCCCGAGCTCCTTCCCCCAGCAACGCATATATAACAGAAACGCAATGAACCTATTGACCGAAATTGAACAGGGCGAGGAAGACTGGGCGTTCTCCGTCGGAGTAACAGCTTACATCTGGGGGTACCCATTGGTGGAATGCTGGAAGGATCGGCTCAAAAAGCTAGAGGCGAGCGCGACCGGGGGCGGCGATGGACTCAACGTCTTCCGGCACGTGAGAACCTTGTCCACGCCTGACTCGAGTGAGTTCGTCAATGCAGCGTGCGACTTCCTCTATTCCACGGCAGTAATCGATCTGCGGGCCGGTCCGCTACAGCTGTCCGGGCCCGACTTTGGAAGCCGCTGGTATGGCCTTCAGATTCTGGACGCGTATATGGAGACAGTGGAAAACATTGGCACTCGCACAGTGGGCGAGAGGGTCCCCACGACGGCGATTGCAAGGAGAGGTACGGCTGCTCTCCTGGGCC
>JAPKCZ010000228.1 GCA_028822745.1 Kiritimatiellia bacterium
TGCGCAGAGAGTTGGGATAGAGCAGGGGGGAGACGAGATTCGAGAATCCGAAGTCGCATACGGGTTGTCGTCAAGGCTGCGAAACGAAGGATCTTTTTATAGCCAACGGTTGTGCCTCGGGCGATCTCCTGCCATGCACCGTCAGTCCATGCATCAAGCGCATGTGCTTTGATGCGTTGACTGTGCCCGACAATCTCTTCCTGGATAATAAAACGATTAACGTGTTTCGCTATCGGGAATTCGAGCGAAATGTGGCTAGGCGTTGATTCTGGCTGCCAGAAGGTGGTCGGGTTGAGGTCGAGTACCTCAGACGCGTCAGATTTCGCATTGGCGGCGTGGTTCGAATCGCAGGTTAATTAACGGGGGCAGCATAATTGGTCAGACAAGCCGTTTCAAGATTCTTGACATAACGATGATTTGAGCATGTTTCAGGCGATTCGTTTCATTTGCAACGACGTGTCCGTATTGACGGAAGGCTGCCGCTGTAGGCATACTTCGCTTTTGTGCCCGAGAAGCATTTCACCACCAAACTGAATTGGTCGTATTGTATGAACTGGAAATGGATGCGTCATGCCTCATGGCTCGATACACGCGCGCGGTTTGTCGCTAGCACCCGCCGGGATGGAACGCTGCTCGACCTCGGCTCCTCTGATGGCGAGACCTTACGACATTTGCGCGAGCTACGTCCCGATCTGAATCTGATCGCATGTGATCTACAAGGAGCCCCTGAGACCTATCCGCCTGACACGCGCTATTTACAAGCCGATCTCGTGCATGACGTGCTCGATCTGCCGAATAATTCCGTAGACGCGGTGACCTGTATGCATCTCGTTGAACATTTATCTGACTTGGAACCCATGTTTCGTGAGGTGGCCAGAGTTCTTGTTCCTGGTGGGCGAGCTTACTTTGAAACGCCGCACGCGAAGACCGTCGATTTTCCGCACTGCCCTGAGGAATCGCCGGTTGCGTTTACGCTCAACTTTTATGACGATAATACGCATGTAGCCCCCGTCCTTCCGTCACGTATGCAGGCGCTTGCCTATTCCGTGGGGTTACAGTCTGGTCGATCAGGAATATCAAGGAACCTTGTTTTTGCCTTGAGCCATCTGGTTTATCGCTTTCGGCCGTGGAGTCGCCAACGTTTAACCGCTTATGTCCACTGGCGTGGCTGGTCGGCCTATGCCATGGCATCCAAAGCATCCAAATAGAACTCAAACCAATGCCCACTGTTCAACAAAAAGTGCTCGTCATCGAGTTATGGAAAATTGGCGACGCGGTCATCATGAGCAGTTTTCTGAATGCGCTGCGAGACAAGGATTGCGCTGTAACCGTTTTGGGGCAACCTTTCTTAAAGGATCTGCTTGGGCCCAGCTATCCCGAAGTGCGTTTTGTTCCGTTGGCCGTCCCATGGACAGCGTTTCGAGGCAAGTATCGATTATGGCGTTGGCCATGGGTGACGTTAATTCGCGCCATCTCAACCCTACGCCGTGAACATTTTGACGTTGCGGTATCGGTACGACCCGATCCTCGGGATCATCTGATGATGTGGTTTACAGGAGCGAAACAGCGCTGTGGTTTTACCCGCAATGGGTGGGGACTGTTTTTGACAACAGCGCACAACGCCGACGGGACACTGACGCATCGGGTAGCCGATTGGCAGATCCTTGCTGATGGATTTGCGGGCAATGTCAGCAAGGCAACACCGCATCTTGATGGAGCCGCATACAGCGCTCATTTGCCGGAGGCGCTACGCGCTATATCAACACCCCTCGTGCTTTTGCATGTAGGGGCAGGGCAGGCTGTTCGCCGCTGGCCTTTAGCGCACTGGAGAACACTGTTGGAGGCCTTGCGGAAGCGGTATCAATTTCACCTGATCATCATGCCGGATGGCGATGCGTTTGGCACGGACCTTCGTTCAATTGCGGATACGTGGCTCGATGGGTTAAGCCTACCGGCGTTACTAGCAACTCTTTCGCGCGCAGATCTGTTTCTTGGCAATGATAGTGGCCCGGGACATGCGGCCGCGGCGCTGGGTACACCTGCGGTCGCCGTATTCGGTCCACAGCGCTATGAGTGTTTCGCGCCTTTTGGTGAACAAAGCTTAGCGGTCAGTCGAGACCTGTGTCGCTATCGACCTTGCCGGGACTATTGCAAATTCGCGGAACCCATCTGTCTCACAACGCTTCTGCCCGAAATCGTCCTGCCCGATATCGTGGCACACTGCGACAAACTCGTTGAGAATGGTACCTTGCCGACGTCTTTCAGGATTGAATGACTTCCATGGCGCAAGACGACGCTAGACCTCAGTCGATGGTGACAACCTGCTCATAGGCGGGGACGTCAACATCCCACTTTTTCGTATCACGCAGATGATCAGCAAGGCTTTGTGCGGCCTTAGGTTCCCCGTGTGTGAGGAAGACACGTTTCGGCTGCGTCTTGATGGCGGACAACCATTGAATAAGTTCTGAGCGATCTGCGTGACCCGAAAATCCGTTGATGCGCTCGATGCGTGCCGCAACATCAAGCTTTTGACCATGAATGCGGACCGGGTTTAGCCCTTCCAGGATCAGGCGCCCCAAGGTTCCGTGAGCCTGGTACCCAACAAACAGTATCGTGCTTTCCGGACGCGAAATATTGGCTTTCAGGTGATGCTTGATGCGTCCACCCGTGCACATGCCTGAACCGGCGATGATAATGCAGGTACCCTTGATGTGATTTATCGCTTTTGATTGAGCCGCGGTGCGCGTCATGTTCAGCCCTGCAAATGTGCACGGGTGGGTTCCCTCTTTAAGACGGTCATTGGTCTCCTGGTCAAAGAGTTCCGGGTGACGCATAAACACGTCCGTAACGCTAATGGCCATCGGGCTATCCACAAACGTCATCAACGGTGGGATTCGGCCTTCAGCAAGTAGTCCGCTTAGTCGATAGAGCAGATCCTGCGTCCGTTCGATGGCGAAGCTTGGAATGATGATGTTTCCACCCGCACGGTCCGTGTCGTTGATAATGGATGCGAGTTTGGTGTCAATATCCGCGACAGGCTCATGCTCGCGATCCCCATAGGTCGATTCGCAGATCACATAGTCCGCGTTGTCCACAAAGGTTGGGTCTTGAAGAATCGGGACATCCCACCGGCCAATATCCCCAGAGAAAAGAACGGTTCGCTTGAGTCCATCAATATCCAAGTCCAATTTGATGCTCGAAGAACCAAGAATATGACCTGCAATATAGTACGTCGCGGTTACGCCGGGAGCGATTTCTTGTGCTTTATCATTGGCAATAACCTTAAAACGACTGGCGATATCGGCTGCATCTGCGGTGTCATAAATGGCGTCGTAAGGCACGGACGATACGCGACCTTCCTTTTTGTGACGGCGTTTCTTGTAGGCCGTATCCTCCTGCTGGATACGTGCCGAATCCATCATGACGATCTCGGCGATATCTTTTGACGCAGAGGTACTCAACACTTTGCCCTTGAATCCCGCTCGGGAAAGTTTCGGCAACAGCCCGCAATGGTCGAGATGCGCGTGTGTCAGCAGGACGAGGTCAAGGGATCCCATATCAAAAGGAAAGGGGTCGTAGTTGCGGTGTTTGAATTCACGTTCCTGATAGTAACCACAATCGACAAGGAGACGTGTCGTCCCTGTGTCCAATAAATAGCACGATCCCGTTACATTCCCAGCGGCACCAAGTAGAAGGTAAGTGTGATTGCCATGGTTGACGACCTCGCAATGTGTTGTTTCTGATATCGTACTCGCTTGCCTTTGGCAGGCAAGTGTTATGCGGCGAAAGGACGACGAAAAAAAACTATTTGAAGTGTTGATATCGTTTGCATCGCTCACTAGGATCACCAACTATGAGAAGCGATCTTACTGAACAGGAAACTGCGTGTCAGGTAACGACGTCATGAGCATAGACACCTCAGGTCGCCAGACCAACACCAACAGCAGCATGTGTCGTCAACGCGGAATGACGATGCTTGAGCTCATGATCGTCGTTTCGATTATCGGACTTTTAGCCGTTATCGCTATTCCCGCATTCTTGCGTGCTCGCTTGTCTTCGCAGAATTCCGTTTTCAAAAATGACTTGCGCCGTCTCAGCGGGGACGTGTTTGATCTGTACGCCCTAGACAACGGGTTCTTACCACCTGATGTACCCATGGCGACGACACCTACCGGTACAGTAAGCTATCTTCCCAAGCAATTTGACTGGAGAGAACGTACTGCCATTGGCGGAAACTGGGATTGGGATCGTGCAGCAACACGCGGGTCAAAAATTCACGGTGGCCTATGCTATGCTTCCATCACCATTGTGAATCCCGGCCGCACAGCGGCCCAAATGGAAGCCATTGATGCTGATATTGACGACGGTGACTTGAACAGTGCCAATTTTCGTTCCGTAGGTGCTTCTACCTACATCATGATTGTTGAACCGTAACGTCTCAGGAGAATCGCTTTGAGTAAATTTGGTGGATCCAATCGACGTAAGAACTTACTGAGTTACCCCGCAGCACAAATGCGCATGATTGCAATTTTCGCATTCTTGGCCGTGTTGTATGCCGCCGTTAACGTCTATGTTTGCCGTACGTCACTCGCTGGCTTTGCAGACGAAATTCG
>JAPKCZ010000229.1 GCA_028822745.1 Kiritimatiellia bacterium
TAACAGTGCGTAAATTTGGTCATGCAGCGTAGGAATGCGGTCGGCATCACCGTGAATGAAGTAGACCGTGTGGGCTTCGAAGGTGGCAGGTGTCGGCGAGACGCCGCTGGCTTTCAGGGTGTTCAGGATGGCGTCGTGCCGGAACGGAGGAAAGGCTTGGGCACCTATAAGTTGTAGAGTTGGTTTTGGATCGTTCATCCGACACGGGATAGCACGCTGGGACTGACCACGTCAATGCCGCCGATTGAGCAAGTGCAATTTCCTTGTGCATTTTTTTGCTAGAGCGCTGCTTTGGCGGTCTGGATTTGCGCCAAAAGTGCTGTCGCAGCATTGCGGGGACAGGGTTGAGCACTAATTGCTGTCACGAGTGCGATGGTCTGTGCTCCGGCCGCAACGAGGTCCGAAATATGCTCCGTCTTGATGCCGCCCATAACCGTAAATGGCACCGTGGCGATCTGGGCGATATCCCGCATTCCGTCGATGCCCAGATAATCACGGAGCCATTCTTTGGTTTTCGTGGGAAACAAGGGGCCGATGTTAACGTAAGACGCTCCCGCGGATTGGGCCTCGAGCAACTCCTCACGCGTATGACTGGATGCGCCAATGATCAGGTCTGGAGCGACACGGCGTGCGGCAGCGACGGGTAAATCCTGCTGTCCCAGGTGAACACCGTCGGCGTCAGCGGCGAGCGCGATATCCAGATAGTCATTTACGATCAATATGGCGTCGTAGCGGTCTGTCAGGTCGCGTGCGGCTATGGCAAGCTCGGTCAACGCCCTGCGTTCGTATGTCTTTTCGCGCAATTGCACCAGACGAACGCCACCGTCGAGGGCTTCGTGCAGAACATCGAGCGAGCTGCGTCCTGCCGACAGAGGTTCAGATGTGACAAAATAGAGGCCAGCTTGCCCAAAGCGCTGCATGCGGTTGGTATGAAGTTCGGATTCGCTTGGTTGCATAGTGTGAAAACGCTCGCCCCCGTTCGGTGCTCGTGAAATGTCAGTTTTCGGTATTCTTTTTCAGATGACCGATTTCATCACGAAGACGAGCGGCGTCCTCGTAGCGTTCGGCGGCAATGGCGTCATTCAACTTCTTCTCTAAAATTTCCAGAGGTGTCATCGATGTTTCTGGAAATTCATCTGGGTTGTCCCGCTCAGATTGATGTGCTTCATCCGGAACAATGGTGTCGAGGATCCGACCGGCTTCACTCATAACCTTCTCGTCGACGAAAATGGGTGCCGCTGCGCGCAGCGAAAGTGCGATGGCATCACTAGGTCGGCAGTCAATATCCTTGTCTTCGCCGTCAACCTCAACAACGAGGCGCCCGTAATAGGTATTGTCGCGGATGTCACAGACCTCGACGCGTTTTACTCGGCACTCCAGATAGTCGAAAACATTTTTCAAAAGATCGTGCGTCAGTGGGCGCGGTACACTGACGCCCTGCATCTGAATGGCGATAGCCTGCGCTTCCGCTGCGCCGATGAATATGGGGACCGATCGATCATCGCCGTCAGATTTCAGGATGACAACGAAACCCAAATTGGAGAGGAATAATTGCTCTATCTTGACCTGAATCACAACACGTACTCCCTGGCGCGAACGGCATACAGCCGTTGTTCTTGTTTACTCTTCGGCCAGAATTGCCATTAACGCTTTGCTGGTCGTCACGCCCAAAATTCGCGTACGGACGGACGGCACGTTTAGTAACCGGCTTATTTGCGCCAAATACTTCATGTGGAGGCCCGTATCGAGCACAGACGAGATGGTCATGACGAAAATTCGCGACGGTTCGTTGTCTAGGGCCTCAAAGTCAACGCCCTCAGGCTTGAGGCCGATTGCTGTGACAAGCTTGTCGACAGCCGGCGTTTTGCCATGTGGAATCGCCACACCGTGACGCACCCCTGTTGACATCTTTTGTTCACGTTCCATGACCGCACGAAGCACAGTCTCGCGATCCGTGATCCGTCCAGCGGAGACGAGTAGGTCAACCATTTCTTCTATAATCGCCGTCTTAGTATCGCCCTTCATATTTAGGCAATAACATCCGTTGATGATCGTTTCTTTAAAATCCATATAACAATCTCGGGGTTGGGGTACGTCCTCTACGTCGGTCAGACATGTATCACAGGCTCAAGATAGACTGAAACAAATTTCATTTGTCATCGTTTCCCTGTGTCACGCTTGTATATCCAAAATGACCTACAAATGTATCTAAAAATATGCGTTTCACGTCAAGCATCGTGACGCCCTGCGTTTCCCGCTCAAGGGTTGTTATGCCTCGCTCCTGGATGCCGCATGGCACAATTCCTGAATAGTAAGATAGATCGGTGCTGACATTGAGTGCGAAGCCGTGCATGGTCACGTACTGCGTTATACGCACGCCAATCGCGGCAATCTTGTCCTGCCCAACCCAAACCCCGCGGTTGACTTCGTCCGTTCCGGCTGTGACACCGAATGTTGCCAGCGTATCAATCAGACTCTGTTCAAGTTTACTGACATACCAGACTGGGCCCTGTTCGGGAAAGCGCAAGCGCATGATGGGATAGCCAACAAGCTGTCCGGGGCCGTGAAACGTGACGTCTCCACCGCGGCCCGTCGTGTGGACGTCAATGCCGCGCGATGCTAATTCGTCTGCGTTAGCCAAGATGTTGGCCGTATCTGCATTTCGGCCAAGTGTGTAGACCGGGGTGTGTTCAACGAAGATAAGCGTATCAGCAATGCGGTCTGCCTTACGTTCAAGCACCAGCGCCTCTTGAAGCGCAAGTGTCTCCGCGTAGGCTTGGGTCCCAACATCGATGACTTGAAGTGTACCTTTTGTCGTCGTCATGTAGGTCAGCTTTGCTCACAGAGTGGCTTTGGTCCCGAAACGGTGCACCATCGGTTTAGTGAAAGAATTGAAACAGGATTCATTTAGGGATGTTACCCTAAGGTTATATGGAGATCAACAGAAGTGAGGTTCAAGGCGTTTGCCGCAGTAAAATGGATCATAGATATTCGAAAAGACTGAATCATTCTCAATATGCTGCTGCGGGCAGTTTGCAATTGCCGACAACCGTCGTGATGCCTAAAATGGGGCCTTACCCGAGTTGCTGCGCAATGTGGCAACGTCATGTTCAACTCATTTACCATTGGTGCACAAACATTGTCTCGACCACATAAATTAAAGAAGGAACTCGGCTTATTGAATGTGTACGCCATCGCGGCGGGCGCAACATTCAGCTCAGGCTTCTTTCTGTTGCCGGGGCTTGCCTATGTTGAGGCCGGGCCGGCCATGGTCTTCAGTTATCTCATCGCCGCGATTATTCTCGTGCCCGCGCTGTGCTGTCAGGCAGAGCTCGCTACAGCGATGCCGCGGGCCGGGGGAATCTATTACTTCCTCGATCGTGCGATGGGCCCATTGATGGGCTGCATCGGCGGCATGGGCACCTGGCTGACGATGATTCTTAAAGCCGCTTTTGCACTCGTCGGTATCGGCGCCTATTTGGGCGTCTTTTTTCCGAATCTCCCTTTGCTCCCCATATCCTTGGTCATGGCGGTGATCATTGGCGCAATGAACCTTGGTGCAGTAAAAGCGGCCGCAACCTTTCAGGTGGGTCTGGTCATTCTCCTTATGGGTATTCTGTGTTGGTTTCTTGGCGTAGGGAGCCAGCATGTCGAGGTGACGCATTTTGAGGGATTTTTTGACAAGGGCGCACAGCCCATTTTCGCCACGGCCGGTCTTGTTTTTGTGAGTTACCTCGGCATTGGGAAAATTGCCAGCGTGTCGGAGGAAGTCAAAAATCCGGAGCGCAATCTTCCTCTTGCTATGTTCTTGGCTCTGGCCACAGCGATCATTTTTTATAGTGTCGGAATCAGTGTCATGGTTGGTGTCATTCCGCCAGAAACGCTGAGTGGCAATCTCAAACCCGCAGCGACGGCGGCAAAACTGTTTCTTGGACCTACAGGTAATATCGTGATTGTTGTTGCTGCACTGTTGGCGTTTTCTTCAGTGGCCAACGCCAGTATCATGAGCGGTTCCCGCTATCCGTTAGCCATGAGTCGTGATGACATTTTTCCGAAACGATTCGCTCGCATCAACAAGCATGGTGTTCCGGTTTACAGTATCTGCTTTACCGTCGCATTGATCATGGTCTGCCTTATATGTTTCGATGCAAAAAAGATCGCCAAACTTGCCGGGGCGTTTCAGTTACTGCTATTCGCGTTTAACTGCTTGTCTGTGATCATTATGCGCGAATGCAAAGTCGATTCCTATGACCCGAGTTTTCGTTCACCGTTCTATCCCTGGTTGCAAATCATTGGGTTCTTCCTCCCCTTCTTGTTGATTTCGCAAATGGGCCTCCTGCCCATATCCTTTACATTTGCACTAATGGCATTCGGTACTGGATGGTATTTCAAAAAGGTGCATGGAAACGTGACCCGCGTGGGGGCCATCTATCACATCTTTGAGCGTCTTGGTCAGAAACGCTTTGAAGGTCTTGATTCGGAATTACGTGGCATTCTGAAAGAAAAGGGACTGCGGGCTTGTGATCCTTTCGATGAAGTCGTTGCACGCGCCGATGTGATCGAGCTTGTCGGCGATCAAACGTTCGAAGAAATGGTTCAGGCGG
>JAPKCZ010000230.1 GCA_028822745.1 Kiritimatiellia bacterium
CATTGCCCGTCGGGTTTGTGGGGCGCGACACACAAACCGCCCCAATCGTGTCGTTCAAATTCAGGGTGTCGAAATCAACATGGTACTTGAATTCATGTTGACCCATTTCTTCGATCAGCGGTTTTTGCGATGTGAACAGATTGTCACTCAGTCCCTGATTGGCATAGCCAATATACTCAGGCATGAACGGCAGCAGTATGTGTCGATGCGAACCATTCTCTGACGGACCACCCAGCATATTGAACAGCAAGAAAAAGGCCGCCTGGCTACTGTTTGTCACGGCAATGTTCTGTGGGCCGATGTCCCACCCATATTGCTCGCGAAGAAGGGTCGACAAGGCTTTCAGAAAACGTGGGTTGCCCTGCGGCGCATCGTAGTGACACAGAATGTAGTCAAGCCGGTCACCATCACGGGCCAGCGCCTCAAACTCCTCGCGCCAGATGGCCTGCATACGGGGAATGGCTGCCGGGTTGCCGCCACCGAGCATGAGCGCATCGTCATGCCCAGAAGTGACCTTGCCCAAGTCGTCCATGAGCTCCATAATACCGGAGCGGGCCGCGATTCGGCGTCCAAAATCAGAGAGTTTGAGTTCTAAGCTCATGTCAATGCCTGCCGCGGTTGTTCCAGATCGAACGTGTTCGACACCGGAAATTTTGACGCTTTTCCAAAGTCCCGTTCTGCCTGATCGTGACGATCAGCCACCGGCGTGCGTCGTCTCGTTGTTCTTCGCGCCCATCGCATCAAGCCATGCCTCGGGCAAGGTCTTACCGAGAATACGTGCAATCGCGAGTCGCTCTTCAATCTCAATGTCGGCATATTTGTCATCATCAGGATCATCGGCCGTCAGAACGTCCCCAAGTTTAGAGAAAAATATTGCCAGGAACGACGGCGGTAGATCCGCAAAGGCCTCAGTATACACCATGTAGCTGAAACGGTACCGAAAAAGTCTTTGTACCAAGTCCATCGTATAAAGGGAATCCTGTTCAGAACCAACGCCCGCTTGTTTTTCGAAGGCCTCTTGAAATGGCCCCGATTGGCCCAAGACGTTTCTGGACAGAGGTAATTCATCGTAGAAAAACATGACATCGAGCAAATTCTCTGCCAGACCATCGAGCACACGTTGGCTCGTTTCCGTCAGCTCGCCCGGTTTAAGTTCAAGCAGCTCAGCGATGGCCTGATTCTGATGCAAGCGCAGGCGTGTGTTCAGCTGTGCTTTGGCAATCGCGTTATGCGCCATAGCCTGATGCTCAAGCACCATGAGTGCAACAATGTCACTCGTATTGGTGAGATACCGACTTGTATCAAAAACGCCATCGAGATCGGCGAGGATGCGCCCCTGATCTTGTACCATTCTGGCGGAGCCGTCCGACAAACGTTCGAAAATCATGTTCCCCAGATGGCTACGATCTTGGTGATCGCCCGTCACATACCACCCGCCCCAGCGCTGATCGAGCGGCGTACTGTGATCGACCAAGGTCGAGCCGTTGGAGAGAATGGGTTGGCCGTCGTCAGCCGGAAAGACCGAGCGTACGAGCAATCCGGGAACATCGTGTGTGCGCGAACGTCCGTGACAGTCGAGACACGAGGCTTCGCGTTTAGGCGTCAGCACAGTGTCATGGATATTCAGAACATAGAAGATCGGCCCCAGTTCAGGATCGTTCGTAATGATTTCAACACTTCCGCCTGGAACCCAGCCGAGATAGACATCCTTGGAATAAAAAAGCGCACGTGGATGTTCCGGTGTGATGCGTCTATTTTGAAAACTGGTCTTGGAAAACACGAGCACCTGCGATTCAACGGGAATTCGAAAAAGCCGTAGCAGGTCGCGAACGAAGGCCTTGTCGCTGCTGCGATCGACAGTGATGCTTTTGTCGTTGATCGAGGCGATGAGCGCGGGCAACACGTCGTGCGCCTCACTATCTGAATAAAAGACAGGCGCGTCCTCATAGCGTGGAGAAGCCGCTACGCCTGACTGCCAGAGGCATAGGCCAAGCAGCATTCCTAGTCGCGATAAACGCATTCTGTTCAGCTCCGATAAAAAGACCGACATTTAAATTTCGCCGCGCGACATCAAGGGCGTCACCCGCGACATCTGAAAATCCTGACCGAAGGCCCCTTTTACGTCAACGACAGCCTCCTCAGGGAAACCCCTATCCTTGACCCGAAGACGTCAACGACGCCATGGATTATCCGAAAAACGCTTAGTCGTTAATGACCTGGCTGCCCCACCAATCCGCGTCTGGCTGCCAGTTCGGATCGAGGTATTCGGCGTGTTCAGCTTCGAGCCGAGGCATCATTTTGTGTTCGACGCGCGCCAAGTAGGCGGCTTCCTTCTCGGCATCGTACTCAGGATCCGTAACGGGAAACTTTGCATTTACCTCCAAAAACCATGCATTCAAACGCTGCCGCAAGGCCGAGGCCTTGTCTGGATGCGAATTTTGCACATCCTTCTGTTCGCCTTCGTCCAGATCCAGATTATAGAGCTCGTCATGTCCATCTTCATGGTAGTGGATGAGCTTCCATGGCCCGCGCCGGATGATCGACGATGGATCCCCGCCTTGATTGCCATAGTGCGGATAATGCCAGAATAGATCGCGTTCGCTCAGTGCGGCGTCCTCTTGCCCATGCAAGGCAGGAACCAGGCTGATGCCGTCAACATACTGCGTTTCGGGCACCGGCAGCCCCGCATAATCCAGAAATGTTGGATAGAAGTCGATGCCCGACACAGGAACGTCACATACAGAACCGGCTTCGATGTCATTCGGATAGCGGATATAAAGCGGCTCGCGAATCCCGCCCTCCCATTGCCGCCCCTTGCCACCGCGCAGCGGCAACATGGACGACGAGTAGCTGTCGCCTGCAGACACGCCACCATTGTCTGAGGTAAAACAGACGATGGTGTTTTCACGCAATCCGTTTGCGTCAAGCGCGTCAAGCACCAGACCGACCGCGTCATCCATGGCCTCGATCATGCCCGCATAGATAGGACAATCCTGCACCTGACGTACAGGCAGATTACGGTCGAAAATGAAGCGCTTGTCGGCCAAGCCTTTCGCGACAGCTTTTTGCCTGAATTTTTCCCAGCGATCCTTACTGGTCTGAATGGGACCGTGCACGGAATAGAAGGACAGATAAGCAAGAAAGGGTTCATCACTGTTGGCGGCAATAAATTCGGCCGTTTCGCGCCCCAGACGCATGGGCAGAGACTCTCCATCAGGCCCCGATTCCAGCTTCGGGTTCTCCCAAGGCGCAAAATAACCACCCTTCGGGCCACCCGCATCCCAACCGCCTTTGTTGATATCGAAACCAAAATCTTCGGGATAGGATCCTTCACTTCCGAGGTGCCACTTGCCCGCGAAGAACGTTCGATAACCGGCCGCTTTCAAGACCTGCGGGAAGATGGTCTCGTCCGCGCGTAAACCCTCACCGTTTTCGGCAGGCAACATCTTCGACTGGCGTCCATTTTTGCGCCATGCTTCACCCGTGGCGGCACCTATCCAATCGGTAACACCATGGCGAGGCGGGTATTTGCCGGTCATGATGCTCGCGCGCGATGGACTACAGACTTGGCAGGTTGCGTAGGCCTGAGAAAACAGCATGCCCTCTGCCGCGATACGATCAATGTTCGGGCTCTCGTAAAAATCGCTTCCACCAGCACCGAGGTCGCACCATCCTAGATCATCAGCAAGAATGTACAGAATATTGGGTTGGCTCACAGAAACTCCTGAGTAAAAACCAGACGATTAAGACAGCCGTGGGCGAAGTGACACGACAAGCCACAGCGTACGGCGCCGTTAAGGATGAGGTCAATGCAGAACGCGTGCGTCGTCGCGAGAGGCGCGCGCGTCATGACGATACGCTCGTGGCGAACATCCCATGAGCCGGCGAAACTGACGCGAAAAATAGTTTCCGTCGCTGAACCCGCACGCCAATCCAATTTCAGTGACGTGGAGGTCCGTGTTTCGCAAGAGATCAGCAGCTTTATCGAGACGCACACCAATCACATATTCAACAGGCGCCTTGCCCACCAGTCGCTGGAAGGCACGGTTCAGGGAGCTCTCAGACATGGCCGCCAAGGCAGCCAGGTCGGCAACGGACATTGGTGCACTGTAGTTTCGCTCGATATGGCTAAGTACCTCCCCCATGCGTAACAGCGAACGCTGCTCGGGCGACGGTTTCTCAACGTAACAGCGCGACAGATAGCTGATGAGCTGCATCAACAGAGCACAAGACGTGAAGCGAAAGCCCGGCGCACGTTCATCAATTTCTGCGCGCAGCACCTCAACCAGATGCCCCGCGCGCGCACGCTGCTCAGGCGACAAGGTGAGACGTCCTCGAAACTGCTGGGCGCTGCGAGATTGCGGCTCCAGATGAAACAGGACGTGATGCCCTGGCACGTCGTGCAGATCACGCGTCTGCAAGCGTAAGGCATCCACATCAAAGAGCACATTGATCACATCCAGATCCACTGTATTCTGAAAACTGTGTGTCATGTTGCGACTGATGAAGAAAACATCACCCGGATCGATCTGGCAGACGGTATGAGACGTCACATGCTCACCCGAACCGCCCATAATGAGCACTAACT
>JAPKCZ010000231.1 GCA_028822745.1 Kiritimatiellia bacterium
GTTGGGGTTCAGGTCTTCTGCTTTGCGGTAATAATCGAGCAGGTTGTTGAATTCCAGAGACACGAAGCGTTTCACGACGTCCTTTAATTCCATGCCCTCGAGCGCGTCATAAACTTGAGGCAGAAAGGGCTCGATCTGATCGTGATCAACCTCGACGCTCTTCATGCGCTCGATCATGCTTAGGAATTGCGCTTCGCAAACCTGTTGGCCAGAGGGAACTTTGCGGTAGGTGAATGTTTTGCCAATTATTTTTTCAATGCGATGGGCTTTGCCCTTTTCGCGCATATTAATTAGCAAAACGGACACGCCTGACTTTCCTGCACGTCCGGTGCGCCCACTGCGATGCGTATAGCTCGCGAGATCGTCGGGGAGATTGTAGTTAATGACATGGGTCAGGTCGCTGACATCAAGGCCGCGTGCAGCCACATCGGTCGCAATGAGTAACTGCAGGTGCTTTGTGCGGAATTTGCCCATGACGCTATCACGTTGGGCCTGCGACAGGTCGCCATGCAGGGAATCGGCGTTGTATCCGTCCTTAATCAGCTTGTCTGCGATACGCTGTGTGTCGATACGTGTGCGGCAGAACACGATGGCGTAGGTGTCGGGATAAATGTCAGCGATGCGTTTAAGTGCAGCGTAGCGATCGCGCTCATGCACAATGTAACAATCATGCGAAACCGTTTCGGCGCCGGCGTTGCGCTGCCCGACCGTGATTTCCTTGGGCTTGTCCATGTAATGACGCGCGATGTTGGAGACGCTCTTGGGCATAGTGGCTGAGAAGAGCAGGGTGTTTGCTTCGTCGGGGACTTCCTTGAGAATCGCTTCGAGATCTTCTTTGAAGCCCATGTTTAGCATTTCGTCGGCTTCATCAAGGACGACGCGTTGGACGCCGCTCAGGTCGGCTTTGCGACGGCGCAAAATGTCCAGCATGCGGCCCGGCGTCGCGACGATGATATGGGCACCGCGATTCAAGGCTGCCAATTGAGGTTGGATGGCGGCGCCACCATAGACGGAAACGATGCGCGCCGCGGGGGAACACGCGGCATAGGCGGTGATGTCTCTGGCGATCTGAACACAAAGTTCGCGCGTTGGACAGAGTATCAGCGCTTGCGGGGAACGCTTCTCGTGCGTGAGCATGTTGAGGATAGGCAGGCCAAAGGCGGCGGTTTTGCCGGTTCCTGTCTGAGCCAAGGCCACGATGTCGCCCTCGTTTTCGAGCAAATGGGGGATCACCTTGGCCTGAACAGGCGTGGGCGTTTCGAAGCCCATCTTCTTAATAGCTTCCAGAATTTGTGGCGATAAGCCAAGATCGTCAAAGGTCATGTAGGGGTCCGGGGGTTTGTGTTCCGCGCAGGAGGAGTGATGTGCGCAGCCAAACCCGACCTTCCTCCTGCAGGAACATCGGAAATACTATTGGAGCGGGCGCGAACTATGCTTGTTTGTGACCTAAATGTCAATAACCCTTGGTGCTCCTGCCGAAAAAAGCCTAAAATGCCTTATGTTTACGTTATGTTGACGTAGCGATCGTGGGAGAAGGCGCAATGGCGTTTCAAAATCACAAACTGGTCCTGCCCGAGCATTTGAATCAATATGGTTATCTATTTGGGGGTAATCTGTTGAAGTGGATTGATGAGGCGGCGTGGATCGCGGCCAGCTTGGATTATCCCGGCTGCGCCTTTGTGACGATCGCCATGGACCGTGTTGAGTTTCGAAAAAGTGTGCGCGAAGGCACGATCCTTGAATTGGTCTTGCAGGCTGTGGGGCGTGGCACCACGTCGGTGCAGTATGATGCTGAAGTTTTTCGATGTGATGCGACCCCTGAAAATCGTGTTTCTATTTTTGCCACACGGATGACCTTGGTGCGTGTCGATGCGGATGGCGTGAAGACGCCCTTGCCGCCGATTTCTGCATAAACGTTTTCCACTAATTGGGTACGCGCACCGATTGCGCTTGCAGAAAGTGTAATGCACCGCATAATCATGGGATGAGTGAAACACCATTAAAGTTTGATTTACCACCCGGATTCAATCTGAATTTCAGAATGGTCGGGACCGTCGTTTTGATCGTTTTTGCGATCGTAGGCGTGTTGACATCGGTCTACACGGTGCCCGCCGAATCTGTCGGCGTCGTCATGCGCTTTGGAAAGGCTGTCAACGAAGTAGAGCCGGGTCTGCGCTTCAAGTTGCCCTACAAAATCGATCGCGTCATCCGCGTACCGGTTAAGCGCCAGCTGAAGCAGGAATTTGGCTTCTCGACGCCTAACGCCAGCAACCCAACGCAGGGCGCTACGGATCCAAACCGCGAAACGCTGATGGTGACAGGCGACCTTAATTCGGCTCTGGTCGAATGGATTCTTCAGTATCGCATTGTGCGTCCCACTGAATTTTTGTTTAACGTCCGCGGCCCAGGTGAAACGTTACGCGACGTATCCGAGTCGATCATGCGCGAAGTGGTGGGTGATCGTACCGTGGATGAAGTCATTACCATTGGGCGGCAAGGCATCGAGGCTGAGGCGCTTTCCAAGATGCAGGACCTTGTGAACAAGTACGAACTGGGGTTGACGATTGACCAAGTGCAATTGAAGGATGTCAATCCGCCACAGCCTGTGCAGTCGTCCTTTGATGAAGTTAATAAGGCTCAGCAGGAACGCGAAAAATTGATCAACATGGCCAATGGCGAATACAACAAGGTGATTCCGCGTGCGCGTGGAAAAGCCGGACGTCAAATTCAGGAGGCTCAAGGTTACCGGACCCAGCGTATCAATGAGTCTGAAGGTGACGCCAACCGTTTCAATGCACTGCTGGCAGAATATAGCAAAGCGCCTGAGGTCACCCGTCGCCGACTCTATCTTGAGTCGATGAGCGTGGTTTTGTCGCGGGTAAAATCGAAAGTGATTTTTGATAAAGACGCCCAGGGCGTCCTGCCATTGCTGCAGCTCAACGCAGGGAAGGGCAACCAATGAAATCTTTTATGAACGCTTTTTACGGATTTATCATTTTCGCGTTGGTCGTCATCGTCGCCAATAGTGTTTATGTCGTTCAGGAAACAGAACAAGTTATCCTGACGCAGTTCGGGCGCCCGGTCGGGGATGCCGTCAATGCCGCGGGCTTGCATTTCCGTGTCCCGTTTATTCAAAAGCCCAACAGCATTGAAAAACGCATTTTGGCTTGGGACGGACGCCCCAACGACATGCCAACCAAGGATAAGCTCTACATCACGGTCGATACGTTTGCACGTTGGCGCATCAGTGATCCGCTACAGTATTTTTTGCGACTGCGTGATGAGCGAAGTGCTCAGTCTCGTCTCGATGACATACTGGGAAGTGAAACGCGCAACGCGGTCGCCAAGCACGAATTGATCGAAATCATTCGCACCAGCAAAGATCGCGTTCCTGTCAATGAAGGTTCTCTTGGCGAAGCAGGTACGTCGGCGGTGCAGTGGTTGCCTATTGAAAAAGGGCGCGTCGAAATTGAAAAAGAGATTTTTGCTAAAGCCGAAGGCAAACTCGTCGATTTCGGTATTGAGCTGTTGGATGTGCGCTTCAAACGCATCAACTACAACCCCAATGTTCGCGAAAAGATTTACGACCGAATGATTTCGGAACGCATGCAGATCGCCAGTCGATTTCGTTCCGAAGGTGAAGGCGAAGCCGAGATCATCCTGGGTAATAAAGAACGTGATCTGCGGAAAATCGAATCCGAAGCCTACAAAGAAATTCAGGAGATCATGGGTCAAGCCGATGCAAAAGCCACTGAAGTCTATGCGTCGGCCTACAATAAATCTCCCGAAGCCATCGAACTGTATACGTTCGTCAAGACGCTTGAGACATATGAAAGCAGCTTGGATGCAAACACGACGCTCATACTGACCACGGACAGCGATCTCTTTCGTTATCTAAAAACAGCAGAGTAAGCCTTTTCGGGCGACTCTTCTCGGAGCCTCGTCGAATGACAGACAAAAAATATACCTTCCGTCGGACCAAAATCATTGCCACGCTTGGGCCCGCCACAGATTCGCCCGAGATGCTGGAGGAGCTTATCCTTGCCGGCATGAATGTGGCGCGCATCAATATGACGCACTCCGGCCATGAGCAGGCCACGAGTCTTATTACGACCGTCCGAGAAATTGCTGCGCGGCTGGATCGCGTTGTCACGATTCTTATGGACCTGCAGGGGCCGGCGATTCGCACAGGCGATTTGAGTGTCGACTTTGACTTGAAAGAAGGTGAATTGATCGTCCTTACCGTACGCGGTGAAACATCCGAGGAACACCGTTCCGTGGATGTGAATTACGATCAACTGGTTGATGATATAAAGGTCAACGACATTGTCATCGTCGACAATGGCGTGATTCGCCTCAAGGTTCTTGAGAAACGTCGCAATCAGCTGCACTGCGAAGTGTTGAATGAGGGCACACTAGGCAGCCGCCGCCATATCAATCTTCCCGGCGTTCGCGTGAATCTGCCCGCCTTGACGGAGAAGGACATCGTTGACGTTGAACTCGGTATGAATCTGGATGTGGATTACATCGCCATGTCGTTCGTGCGCGAGGCCGATGACG
>JAPKCZ010000232.1 GCA_028822745.1 Kiritimatiellia bacterium
CCTGATCTATTCATCTACTTTTTACGAAACGAAGAAGACCACGGATTCCACGGATTCCACGGATAGAAGCAGAACCGTTCCAACAATCCGTGCCATCCGTGTAATCCGTGGTTAAAACTCTGGTGTTAATAGTGTTGTGACTACTGTGAATGGGTTGGTGAATAATTCAGGCTAAAGGCGCGTCTTGATTTTGCGACGGGCACAGGGTAGCGTATGCCGTTTTTAACAGGGCCGACTCTGCCGAGCGGGGTCCGGTTCATGATGGACATACGGAGCCGAGCTGATGAAAAAGGTGTTGATTCCCACCAAGCTGGACACGATTGCCGCTGAAATGCTTGAGGCGACCAAAGAATATCAGGTCGTTCAAGATGCAGGCACGGCCCTCGCCGATCTTGCAAAAGCGCACCCTGATACCTATGCGCTGTTCGTCCGTAGCGAAAAAGTTTCTCCCGAAATCATGGATTTGCTGCCCGAGCTGAAGGTCGTCGTTCGTGCCGGAGCCGGTTACAACACAATTGATATTGAATACGCACGCAGCAAGGGCATCGACGTCATGAACACGCCCGGTGCGAACTCCAACGCGGTGGCCGAGGAAGTGGTTGCGATGATGCTTGCGGACGCTCGCAATATCGTCAGGGCGGACGCCACCACCCGTCAGGGACTCTGGGAAAAGAGCGACTTGATGGGGCGTGAAATCGCAGGCAAAACGGTTGGCGTTGTCGGTCTCGGCAACATCGGAAAACTGTTGTCGCGACGTTTGTCCGGATTTGATGTGTCGCTGCTCGGTTTCGACCCGATTGTCTCACCCGAACGCGCGCAGGAAATGGGTGTTGAACTGGTTGACTTAGAAACGCTCTTCGCACAGTCCGATTACATTACGCTGCATGCGCCGGAGAACGAACATACACGCGGTATGATTGGCGAGGCTGTTCTGTCGAAGATGAAACCGGGTGCGACCTTGATTAATTGCGCGCGCGACGGTCTGATTGATAAGGACGCACTGCGCAAAAGCAAGGCGGAAAAGAACATTCGCTTTCTCAATGACGTCTATCCGAAAGACGAAGCGGGCCCTAAAGACGTTGCCGACATCGCGGACCTGATGTTGCCGCATCTGGGCGCCAGCACACACGAAGCCAATCGGAATGCCGCCAAGCGCGCAGCGGAACAGTTGATCGATCTCGATAGCAAGGGCGTCACGAGTTTCGTCGTCAATCGCGACATTCCCGAGGGGCTTGACCGACAGTACTGCGAGCTGGCCAACGCGCTGGCACGTCTGTGTCGCTGCATCCTGCCGAAGGATTCGCATGTTCGAAGACTCGAAACGAGCTTTTACGGAACGTTGGAGCCGTTCGGAGATTGGTTGGTTGTGCCCATCGTTGCGGGCATCTCCGAGGACTTCAAAAGCTCGCTCGATTTCCGCGCGGCGCAGAAATACATGCAGGACATCGGTGTTGATTATGCGAACCGTGACGTCGATCACTCCAAGAGCTACGTGAACTCCATCACGGTCGACATGACGACCGCACCGCACCTGGGCACGGCCAAGAGTGTCAGCGTGCGTGGTACCATCACCGAAGGCACCATGATCGTGTCGCGCATCAATGAGTTCGACAAGCTGTGGTACGAACCTGTCGGGTACTCTGTCTATTTTCTCTACGATGACCGTCCCGGTGTCTTCGGAACGATTGGCGCCAAGTTGGCCAGTCGCGGAATCAACATCGAAGATGTTCGCAATCCGCACGATCGTAAGACCAACCGCTCACTGGCGATCATGAAGACAAATACGCCGGCGCCGGATGACCTTGTCGCCGAAATCGGCGCAGCGATCGATGCGCATGCGGCTTTCAGCATGACGCTGTAATTTTCGCAATCTCGCTTGGTGCGCTAAGATTTCGGCTATGCCGAGCGTCCTACGGTTGATTACGCACCGGAGGGCGGGCGCAAGCAGAGGCGAGGATGGCGTGGGTAAAAAGCCGAAACAACTCAAGGCCGAGAAGCGCAAAGCGTTCGAAACGCTGGTGCGCGAATACGAAAAGCCGCTTCTACGCTATGCTGTCCGTTTGCTGCGCGATCAGGATGCCGCGCAAGATGTTGTTCAAAACACCTTTCTTCGCTTCCTGAGTGGTTGGAAAGAAGCCTGGCTGCCGTCGCCCCAACTATCGAGCTGGCTATATCGCGTGGCGCACAATTGTGCCGTGGATTATATCCGCAAAGAATCACGCCGTCGTGCTTTGCACGAAAAGCAGTCGAAGGAGATTCCTGTCGCGGTTGACCCCGATCGCGGCGAAGCATTTCGTGTTTCAGATGAGGCCGCTCAAGCGGCGGATGCGCTCGGGACACTTTCCGCGCGTGATCAGCAACTCGTGATTCTGAAAATCTATGAAGAAAAAAGTTACAAGGAAATCAGCGCCATCGCGGGGCTAACGGTTACGAATGTGGGCTATATCCTGCATCATGCCATGAAGAAGCTCGCCGTGGAGTTGACGCGTTTAAAAGAGACACCGAATGATGGACCGACGTCATGAATGAGCAAAACCGCGACAATGAACTGGACGCCGAAGAGACGCCCTTCAGTTTGGATTGCTGTGCTGAAGTGCAGGAACTGCTCTTTGAGTACATGGCGCGCGAGCTAGGCGAATCTCGCTCTGCGTTTGTGCGCGAGCATGTACGTCAGTGTTCAGACTGTCAGCGGATCGCGGCCGAAATTCGTGCGACGCTGGATGCGCTGCATGCGGGCTCGGATACCAGCCACATGCCGGACCGCTTGTCTGAATCGCGGCACCGACGTGTGATGTGGGCCTTCATGCATCCGATCCTTGATTGGATCTATCGCCACCACGTGGGCGTTTCCTGGGCGATGGTCGTTGTTGTGCTGCTCGGCACGGCAATCACCTTGTTGGTGAACCCTTCTGGTCGAGACGAGGACTTCACGGTCACGCCCACGGTGACAATTGCGACGCGCCCCGACGGTGTCAGCACAGGTACGCCCAGTACGGTGCCGACCGATGGGGCCGATCGACCCTAGGCGCCGTAATGCCATTCGGTCGTGTTGAGCTGTTTGGTCGACGAAAAAGAATATGCCTTGTGGTCCACGTTCAGCGTCACAGATGTCGGCGTGACATCGAAGCGAAGCGTGGCCTGCGGATGGCGGTCACGCAGCACGTTGGCCAGCAAAAGGGCTTTTTCGGCGCCATCACCACGCGCGAAGTTCCAAACCTCGTCGGGCTGCGCCAGACGCCCGTCTTCATCATAGATGGATTCAGAGGGCAGGTCGTTAAGGGTGGCGACGACGGAATCATCGTCCTGGGTCGACAGCGCGGTGATGGAAACCGGGTTGCGCGACAAGCAGGCCTGTAGAAATGCTTCGGGTTCGATCTGGTTAAGGTCGCGATAGGCATAGAACGCCAACTCGGCCATCGTGTTGGATTCACGGATACTCTGCAGACGCTCGATCACGTCCTCGCGTGCCATGTCGATATCCAGATTAAGCGGCGCTGCGCCGTTCTGAAACTGTTTGCCGTTCTGGTCTGGCAATTGCGGTTCGATGTGACAGAACTGAACCAGCGTCTCGAGCGCCTTTTCTGCATTCATGCAATCTGACGCGAAGCGGTCCTTGAGCCGCAGAACGTCGTCGCGGCTATGAATGTCGATGGGTTGGTCTTTGATGAACTGTTCGAGGTCGTTCAAAATCACGCGGCTCGGCAGCGGTTGGCAATGAAACTCTTCGGCATCGATTTCATCCATGAGTTTTGCGCGCGTGTTGTCGGTCATGCGATAGGAACTGTTGCTCTCGTAGGCGAGCGCGCGGTCGACCGAAATGTAGTGGTCGACGCCGTGACGTGGCCAGCGCAACTGAAAGCATTCTTGGATGTCGCTGTTGTGGCGAAGGAAGTTGCCGAGGACTTCGCCGTCGAGTGCGGTTGAGAGAAAAACGCGCATCTGCGACACGAAGCGTTCGTAGGCTTCGGGTCGAATCGTGGCTTCCGGGTAGATGGTGTGAATGATTCCCGTTTCGTGCGCGACCATGGTGACGCGCTCGTTTTCTAGGGCGCGACGCGCTTGCGCTGACAAAGCCGTTCCGTTGACCCACATCTTTTTTGTGACCAGGCGCCGATTATTCGTCAGAACGCCATCATTTATGTCGACGAAGTTCTGTGAATGCAGCGGCGTGGCCATTAGGTAAATATCCTTGAGTGGGATCCGCGCAATGATGAACAGGGCGGCGGCATACAGGGCGGCCAGAGAAACGCATTCGCCCGCGCCGGTGTGGTAGTTGGGGCGATGTTTGAAGGCGTCCATGGATTCAACGGTTTCCGTTTTCCAGTACGGAATGACGTTGCCTTCGTATTTATCCAGGCCGAAATGGGTGCGGATATCGATGTCGAAGTAATATTTGTCGCCTTCGTAACCGAAGAGTGCGTTGGAACGACCCAGGGTGTCTTCGTCAATAAACGACGCGAAGCGTGCCAACTCACTTTCTTTTGTGGTCAGGCCCCACGTATCTAAGTCCAGGTTGAACTGGTAGTGATCCATGATGAATTGTTTC
>JAPKCZ010000233.1 GCA_028822745.1 Kiritimatiellia bacterium
CCGGACAGCGGGCAGGTGCCTCGTCGGGACTCGCTCTGTTTGAAAAGGCTCTGGCGTCCGACAGTACGCAACATCGTGTGGCGGGATTGCTGGGGGTTCTTACGATCGATGCCTCTAAAGGTGCTGCCCTGTTTGCATCGGCCGTGACCGGCACGGATGCTGCATTGCGCGACGGCGCGTTGAGTGCCGCGGCCATTGTTCCTGGAAAAGAGCTCACGGACGCGCTTGTCGGCGTGTTGGGTCAATTGGAGGCGCCAGCACAGGCGCAATTAATCAATGTATTGGGCGCGCGTGGCGATCGTGATGCAAGCGCCGCTGTTGTTGCGCTTCTCGATAGCGATGATGAGGGCGTTAAGAATGCGTCCCGTGCCGCCATGTCCAAGCTCGGTAATGCCGCGATCGCAAGCGACATGATAAAAATGGCCGCCAAAGCTGAGAATGCGTATGCCATGATCAAAATCGTCGCCCACATGGAGGGAAACGACATTGATGGGGTGATCATCGCTGCGCTTGCAGCAGGTCCTGAGCGCATGGTCGCACTTAAGGTTGTTTCGACGCGGGGCATCGTGTCTGATTGTGACGCTGTTTTAAAGTGCCTGGGCGACGCTGATCTGGCTGTGCAGGAAGAAGGTTGGAAGGTTCTGGGCATGGTGGGGGGCGTGAATCAGATCGCGCCGATGATGGGTGCCTTGATTGCTGTTAAAGATGCAGGCCTGCAGGATAAAGCCGCCAACGCGGTTGTGCGCGTCTTCTCGCTGGTTGCGGACAAAGGCAGCGCCTACGCCCATGTTCAGGCGCAGTACGATACGGCAAACGATCGCGTTAAAAAGCACATTTTAAAAATGGCAAGCATGGCCGGAACGCCCGGTGCGGCTGCCAACGTGGAGGCTGCCCTCGCATCGGGCAACGCGGATCTGTACGATGTTGCTTTGCGAAATCTGGCTGATTGGCCCAACGAGAGTGTGGCGTCGCGCTTGCTCGAACTGGCCAAGGCGGCGCCCACAGAAACGCAGCGCATTATCGCATTACGCGGACTTTTGCGTATCGCAGGCATGAAGGAGGCTCGTCTGTCCGTGGGACAGCGTGTCACGATGCTCAAAGCGGCCGGTGAAGTCGCCGAACGCGTAGAAGAGAAGAAGCAAATCATTGGCGCTTTGCGTGGGCAGCATGATCCCGTTTCACTGGAAGCCTTGTTGGTGTTTGCGGCGAACGATGCCCTGCTTCTGAATGTTGACGACGCCATTCGTGCTCTGAGTGGCCATCTTGCTGCGGGCAACAAAGAGGCTGTCGCCAACGCGTTAGGCACCGTGCTTAAACGTCTAACAGAGACCAGCGCAGACGCCGCACGCATCAAGCAGACGAGCGATCTACTTAATAGGCTAAAGTAAGCTGCGGGGATTGGTGTTTGGCCGGCGAGCAGGAGGGGCTCCGCCGTCCTTTGTGAGCTACGCATACGCTCGCTTCGGGAATGAATCGATGGCGAGGCCGTCTTACTCTGCAGGGAAGGGATGCGCTTTGAGCAGTTCTTCGGGTTTCCAGAAGATGGTTCTGTCTGTGTTCTCGTCGCGTATCCTTTTAACCGTTTTTTTGCTTACGGCTGGGGCTTTGTTTCCCCAGCTGTTGCGCGTGTAGGTCAGGACGGCTGCGATTTCTTTGTCGCTCAGAATTGAAGCGAAGGCGGTCATGGGGGGAACGCCTTTGGATGGGTCGTAGGTCGTGCCGTTCACGTCCATGGGGCCCCAGACACCGTGCAGGACGATTTTGGCGAGGCGTTCCTCGTCACCGGTCGCCCATGGACTGTTTGCCAACGGGGGATAGATGGCGGTCATGCCTTTACCGTCAGGCTGATGGCACGTTGCACAATGTGCCTCTCGCGAAAACACCTCAGCGCCGAGTTTGTAGGCTTTGCCTTCGCGGGACGACAAGTGTTTGGGAACCACGACCTTTACGACGGGTTCTTTTTCTGCTGCCACGACCATCGTACGGCCTCCTTTGGCGTCCACGTTGTGCCAGAAGTGCTTCACCGTTTTGGCTGCGATGGCAGCGTGTTCGACGGGCGAATCAAGCAAGGTCTTGAGCAGTGCTTCGTCGCGCACGTTGTGTTGCTGGTGCAACCAGAGCGCCTCAAGTAGATGATGGGCTTCGTCTGTCTTGGTTGGATCAAAAGCTTTCATCCATTCGCGTGTTGCGACAATGACCTCATCGGAGTCATGTGCGCTCAACTCCACGCGGGTGCGATGACGCACGCCGTCGACGGGGTGTTTCAGGTTTTCGAGCAAATTTTTGATCGATTCACCGTGAATTTTGACCGGCTTCTGAAGTGGGCGATCTTTGAGCGTCAGGCGCAAAATACGGCCGTGCTCATGGTCGCGATTCGGGTCGCGGATGTTGTGCTGCATATGGCCGATGATGAGGTTCTGCCAATCGGATACATAGAGCGCGCCGTCTTCGCCGAAAACGGCATCGGTTGGGCGGAAATTACGATCGTCACTCTTGATCAGCTCCAGTCCCGGTGTGCCCCAGACCTCGCCTTTTTTGCGGCCTTCATAGCCATCTCTGTGCAGCTTGTACTGCTTCACACCTAAAAACCCAATTGTGTTACAGATCAGGAAGTCTCCCTGCATGCTCTCGGGGAAATGTGAGGAGGAGACGATGGCGTCAGCGGAGACGGGGCGGAATTGCTTTTGGAGAAGAGAATGCATCTTGAAGCCCTTACCTTCTGGGCGAACCTGATATGATTTTCCGTTCGTACCGTCGTTGGCGTAGCAATAGCCCCAGTAGTCAAAACTGGTGCCGTGCGGATTCGGGTTGTTGCGGGCAATGACGCCAATCGTGGATTGGCGCGGATCAAAACGAAACAGAGCCGATGGGTTCGAGTTAAGGCTCTTGCCCCATGGATGTTCGAAATTGTGGACCAAGAAAACCCCGCTCTGCCAGTAGATGCCGCCATCTGGGCCGTAAATGAGGTTATTTGCCGCATGATGCGTGTCCGATGTGCCTAGCCCCTGCAGGATGACGGTGCGCACGTCGGCCTTGTCGTCGCCATCCGTGTCTTTCAGAAAGAGCAAATCTGGCCCTGAGGTGACGAGGACACCACCGCCCCAGAATTCAAATCCGAGGGGGTTATGGACGTGGGCAAAGATGATGCGTTTATCGGCGACACCGTCGTTGTTGGTGTCCTCAAAGATCATCAAACTGTCGTTCATGAGCTTGAGTGGTTCCCATTTCGGGTAGGTGTTCCACGAGGCGGCCCAGATGCGTCCTTTGCTGTCGACCTGCATCTGAACGGGGTTGGCCAGATCTGGGAACATTGCTTCCGAGGCAAACACATTGAGCTTATACCCTTCAGGGATCTTGATTTTAGCAAGGCTGTCTGCAGGCGGGTCGTACTGCGATGATCCTTCTTTGCTTGCGTTCGAGCTTTTGCTCTTCCCGCCGATGTTCGATTTGACGTCGATCGGTGCTGGAACGTTGCTGTCGTCAGCCTTCAGTGTTTTACCCTTTGCGGCGGCCCAGATGACTTGGTCGCGGTTGGCCGTCATCACATCCAGCATGACGAGTTCATGCTTTAAGACGTCGGCATTGCTCTGGCCGTCGACGAAGCGCAGTCCGGAGCGCCCCCCCCAGACATCGTTGCCATCCGTGGCGCGGTAGCGATTGTGCCAATGCCAATTCTTGTCTTTGACCGCAGCGCGAATTGCGGCGAATTTGCTGTCCGCCGTCACCGTCTTTCCGAGGAGTGCAGCACCCATGATTTCGGCAATTTTTCGGTCGCCCGCCTCATTGAGATGTGCGCCGTTGATGGTGTAGCGCTCTTTGCTGGACTCGAAGAGCTGAAAGGTAGGTGCGTAAAGGTCCACGAAAGAAACGCCCGCTTCTAGAGCGGCCAGGCGCGTCGCTTCGGCATAGGCGGCGAGGTTTGCGTTCTGTTTGATCCCATCTGGAAGATTCGGGTCGCCCGTGTTTTCAAAGGCGATTGGTGTAAAAAGGACAATGCGCGGGGCACTTTCGCCATTTGGTTTGAGCGCCTGGAGGCGACGTGCCATGGCGACAAGCTTATCCTGATAGCCTTTCGCCGATTCATGACCAGCGTAGGATTCATTGTACCCAAAAAATGCAAAAATGACGTCAGGGCCGACGTGGCGCAGGTAGGCATCTTCGGCTGTAAACCCTTTGCTGCGTGGTTTGCTGTCAACGGTGTCGCCTGAAAAGCTCATGTTCCGGAAACTGACGTTTTTTCCTTTAAGCTGGCTCTGGAGCACGGTTTCGACCCATGCGTCGTGCTGCATGCGGTCAGGTAAACCATTGCCGATCAGGGAGACGATATCGTCCTGTTGGAATACGAAAGGCTTTGGACTGTCTGTTTGAGCCGTCGCGAGGATGGTTGTCGCGGCAAGCAGGACGAGGGTCGGCAGGTTCTTCAGAATCATCTGATCTCCAGTTGGGTACATCGTTGCATGTGAAATTGGGAAAATGTAAAAGCGTAGCCATATATCGCTAAGCCCTACAACAGAAATGTCGACATTTCAAAGGGATATA
>JAPKCZ010000234.1 GCA_028822745.1 Kiritimatiellia bacterium
GTTTGATTTTGGGCGCGAAGCGCTTCGCGACGGTGCCGTCGCGACCAATCAGAAACTTCTCAAAGTTCCAACGAATCTTGTCGGGTTCGCCCGCGCCTGCAATTAATTTTTCGTAAAAGGGATGGCGCTTGCCCGGAGCGACTTGAATTTTTTCCATCATGTCAAACGTCACGCCAAAACGTGTTTTGCAGAATGTGGCAATGTCCGCATGCGTACCCGGTTCCTGCGCCCCGAAGTCGTTGCAAGGAAAGGCAACCACGGCGAGGCCTTTGGTCGCGTAGGTCTCATGCAGAGACTGCAGGTCTTTATACTGCGGTGTGAGGCCGCATTCGCTGGCGACATTGACGACAAGCATGGGCTTGCCGTAGTAGACCGCCAAGTCGCGCGCGTCGCCACCTAGGGTGTTGACGGTGAAGTCCAACAGGGCAGGGGGAGCCGCGAAACGGGTTTCATTGAGCGGTTCAGCGGCAGAAACGAAGGGTAACGCAACGAGGGTGAAGAATTTGAAAAGACGATGCATGAGACGGGGCCTCTCTGGGGTGATGGTGTTTCGAGAATGAGGTGATTCAGGCATTAGGCTACTCCGTTTTTCGCCCAAATGAAACCGTTTAGCCTTGTGGCGAGCGGCGCATGCTGGACAACGGCCAGAATGCGCGCTTAAATGCCCACATCGCCCCGAAATTACAGAACGACAGAGGAGGATGGACGCATGGCTGAAATTCCAAATGCACCTGTGAAACGATTGATGATTGAGGGCTCCGGTGGCCTGCGCGTAAGCGGTAGCTCACTGGATCTCGCGGCGGAACGTGTGTCGAACATTGTTCGACAGTTGGGACAGGCGGCGGCCAGTTACGCTGCAGCCGACGGTCGCAAGACGATCAAGGACGAAGATGTCAATAAGGCCTGGTCGGAAATCGTCGCCTGAATCGTGACGGCGCCCAGACCTGTCGAGACGCTGCTATTTTCTCTGTTTTTTAGAGCGGCCCTTCTGGGCTCCACCTAAATATGGGACTTTGTCGAAGATCACGGGTTGATCTGTAAAACGTGGATCGTTCGTCTTTTCCAGATACGTGACGAGTCTTTGTCGCAGCGTTTTGACAGTTTCCGCATATTCAGGCTTTCCTGCAAGGTTGTTGACCTGATCGGGATCCTTTTCGTTGTCATAAAGTTCGGTATCGCCTCGCTTCCCAAAGCTCCATGCGTAGAAAATTGTGTCTTTCTCGGCCATGATGATCCGCTTCGTCGGGCCGTCATCGCAATCCGAATACGTGTTCATACGGTGCGTTGCGCCTGTTTCAACGCCAGCTGGCCAGCGGTCCGGTTCAAGGTTCAGAATGAGCAGCCACTTGTCGGTGCGGATGGCGCGGGCTGGGAAGCCGGCGATAGACGGTTTCTTCTGGGCCGGGGTATGGCGCTCGCGGCCGTAGACCACGGCGTCGCGTTTTTTGTCAACACGTCCCTCTTGGTCTGACGTGAGAATTCCAAGAAGCGATTCGCCCGTCATCTCCTTTGGCGTGTCAACGCCGGCTGCATCCAGGAATGTCGGCGCCATGTCAGTGAACGACACAAAGTCGGTTAGCCTGCGCCCGGGCTTGATATTTTCGCCCCAGCGTATGGCCAGCGGTACACGTGAGCCCCAGTCGTACAGGTTGCCCTTGCCGCGCGGGAAGGGGAAGCCATGATCGCCAGTCATGACGACGATCGTGTTGTCCAGCTCGCCGGCTTCTTCGAGACGTTTGATGGCCGCGCCGACATCGCTGTCCCATCGCTGAACCTCGACGTAGTAATCGGCAATGTCGCTGCGGATCTCATCACTGTCCGGATAAAAGGCCGGAACATGAATTTCCTCAACTCGGATGCCGCTTTTTTTGCCACTTCCGTTGACGTAACCGCGATGGGGGTCAGAGGATCCGAACCAGAAACAGAACGGTTTGGACGGGTCGCGTTCTGCCATAAACGCCGTAAATGTACTGCCCGGTCCGCAGGGGTGTTCTGTGTAACCGCCGAGCTCATGCTTGCCTGGTCCCCAGGCCTTGCGCCATTGACCTATCTGATAGCCTGCGCCTCTGAGGCGGAACATGAAATTGGGGTGTTTAACATTGAGCGTACTGTGCAAATTCGCACCCCAGCCGAGTCGATAGAACTGCTGGCCGGTCACCAGAGCGTTTCGACTGGGTGTGCATGACGGACTTGAGATGAACGCATTCTCAAAGATGACGCCGTCCTGTGCGATCCGATCAAACGTTGGCGTTTTGACGACCGTATCACCGTAGGCGCCGGCGTGCGGCCAGCCCCAATCATCCGCCAGGCAGAAAAGGATGTTCGGCCTCTGCAGCGCAGAACCCGAAAGAGGTAGCGGGTCGCCGGAAGCAGTGGCGAGCGTTATTTGGGGAAAAATGACGCAACTCGCGCAGATTGCCATCGCGACGTTCACTATTCTCATCATGTGCCTCCGGTCTGGTGCGCGACTATTCTGAGTCGCTGGTCACCCATTTGACGCCGTTGGCCATCAGATCATATCCGGCTGACCAGCCTGGCTCGGACAGGTGAGCCTTAAACTTGTCGGCATCCATTTCAAGATAGTCTGTAACGTCGATATCAAGTCGTTCCGCAAGACCTTTTGCAATGATGCCTTTCTGGCTTTTGTAATCGTGACAGCATCCCCCTGAGAGCTGGAGCGCCTTGAGTGTATCCGCGCTCGTGGACGAGAGCGCAATGCATGTGACGGCGAAGAGGGTAACCGCGTGGCGTAAGCGAGTCATATTATTGAATCCTAGAGGTGTTTCGTGTTGTCGATGAGGCGGCCAAAGGGAAAGCATCCCCGAGAGTAGAGTATACTGCAAGTCTTTATCGTGACGGCGCGGACCTGCCTGAACAGAGTGGGTGCGTCTTTGCTGTATGACGCGGGTTCAGGGCAAGATTTCTGCCTTCAGTTCACTTCCTGAGCGTGCTTCGAATCCCGGGGTGAATCGAACCTCGGTTCCGGCTTTGAGGTTTACATCGCCGGGCGACTCGATGATGTAATTTTGGCCTGCGGTGATCGTCGCGCTGGCTTCATGCGAGATGCTTGTGTTCTCAACGGTGTTACTTAGATACAGGTCTGTGACGTCCCATAACCAGGTGAGTGATGAATCTGCCAATAACGTGAACGCGCCCGTGTTGGTGCCTGTGCCGCTGACCGGAACGCTTCCCGTGCCAACCCAACCCGTGCAAGCCGCTGTCAGCATGGTGCTGCCGTCGTCGGTTACCGATGGCGACGTCAACATGATGCCGGTGAGTGAGGTGCCGGTGTCAAACGTGTGTAGTCCCGTGCTGGGGGATGCTGTCCCGTAGGGCGATGTCACCGTCAAGGTGTTGCTCGACCCCGCCACGACGAACTTGCCCCACCACATTCCCCAGCGGTCATCGCTGGCACCACCGCCGACATCCGTTTCTGCATATTCCTGGAGGGTCCAGAATGTCAAGTCGTCGGCAGGGTCCACGACCGTGGCGCTGTAATCTCCCCAACGGACGCGGGTTCCCGAGAACGTCTTGACGTAACTGTCTTCGCCAGCTTTCAGAACGGTTATGGGATCCATAGTGCCCGCTGCGTCAGAAGCGCCTCGGGTCGTGGCGACGGCTTCGATGAAGCGTGTCGCGTCAGCCCGCGAGAAGCCAAGGCATGCATCGTCATTGGCATTGACGCCGATACTGGGGAAGATGTGATGCACACCCGCCCCGCCATCCAAGACACCTGACTGAACGATGGGCTCACCGGTGCTCGCCATCGCGGCGGGGTCTAGCTCGTACCAGAACACGGCCGTGCGATCGACGGCACTAACAGGCAGACCCGCAGAATGCGTACACCAAATCTTTCCATTGCGAAAGACGGGGTTCTGCATACGGCGATCATTGGTTTCGATCAACGTCGCCGTCCCCGATTGGGGTGCGTCAAGCTGACCACCATCGAAGTTGTTAGCCACCAAAAAGAAACCAGTGTCCGCAAACGGCGACCCGCTCGTCGCCGACCAAGAGGGGTTTGCGGGTGTGCCCGTAATTTCGGACATGCGCAGCAGTTGGGTGCCACCTGATGTGTACCCCGAACCGTCCATGATGTATAGCTTCTGCTCATTACCGAACGTGCGGCAGGGCTTGAGTGTTGCACTTGTGTAGGTGGCGGCGACGTCAAATCCGGTTTCGAAGACCGTCATGGTGAGTGGCCCCCCGGCGAGGGCTGTGGATTTGTCGATGACCCACATTTTCGCACCGTTGAACGCACTTCCGCTGACCGCGAACATGTTTTCGGTGATCGCGATCCAATTCGTATTCACGCCCAGGCCCGGAAAATCAGCCCAGTCGACATCGTTTGTGTCGCCCTCAAACTCGTAGAAGTCCCAGGATCCGGTGGGGTCACTGGTCGCACTGATGGCAAAGAACACCTCTGAGTTTACACTTCTTGAATTGGCATCACAGGTCGCGATCCAACGATCGTCGATGGAGTCATAGACCAACAACGGGTCGAAAGGGTTACCGGAAATGCCC
>JAPKCZ010000235.1 GCA_028822745.1 Kiritimatiellia bacterium
ACATGACTGAACCTACTCTTTTACCAATAGTCTCACCAGAGGCCTCGCCAAAAAACGTATGCCGCCATGGCGCTGACGATTATCAATCAATGGCGACGAGAATTTTTGCTGGGTATTCAGTTCTCTTGCTCGAGTTGCTTTAAGGGGTTCCACTATTGAGCGAATGGCTTGCACTATACTTTGCTCGGCCCTGAATCGGCCGACGCGGCCGACGCTACAGAAGAGTGTTGTACTGTAGCGCCGGGCGTCCCGCCCGATTTTTAAAAGTAAGGAATTTCGTGGCTACGCGTTCTTGCGGTGGATCACGTGTGTGATCAAGACCAACGCGCCTGCACCCAGCAATAAAGCGATGGGGGTGGGCAGGCCGAGGCCGCCGGGGATGAAGCCAAAAACGACGGCGATGACGGCTGCCAGCAACGCATACGGCAATTGTGTTTTGACGTGATCGAGCGGATCGAGATTGCACGACAAGCTGGAAACAATCGTCGTGTCACTCATGGGCGAACAGTGATCCCCAAAAACCGCGCCGCTGAACACGGCCGCAATGACGCCCAGAAGAATCCCGTGCGCATCCGTGGCTGACAGTCCGGCGCCAAGCGTTATTGCTGAAGGAACCGCAAGCGGCATGAGAATGCCCATGGTGCCCCAAGAAGTCCCGGTCACGAACGACATTCCTGCGCCAACGAGGAAGACGGCCATCGGAAGCAGTTTTACGGGCAGCGTGTCTGAGAGCAGCGCGCTTAACGCTTCCGCGGCCGCAAGCTCTTTGAGCGTGCTACTTAAGGTCCAGGCACCCACAAGAATTAAGACGGGAAGGAAAAGCGCAGTCAGGCCCTGGTGGAAGGATCGGCACAACGCGGGCCCACGACCGGGGCGATAGGCGCAGACAAATGCGACGAGACAGCCTACGCCGGCGCTACAGACCAGAACGAGTGCCGTTTTAGCGTTCCCAAAGGCGTCGGCGAGTCCTGTACGCGAGATGGGCCACGGTTGATCTGTTCCAGTCAGGTATAGCCCAGACACCAACGTGCCCATCAAGACGAGGAGGGGAATCGCGGCGCGCCAGACGCCGGCATCTGGATGTGTTGTTTCGGCATCGGTGTGTGCCTCTTGTGTCTGCTGAAAATGCTTCATCGGGCCGATGTCGATGCGGCGAATGATGGTCAGCAGGACAAGCAGCAGCGTGAACCAGCAATAGAAGTTCAGCGGAATCGATTGCAGGAAAAGGACATAGGGGTTGTCGTCGCGGCCAACCTGCGCGAGCCCTTCGCGAATCATGGAGAGTTGGTAGGCAATCCAGGTTGAGATGAACGCGACGCAGGCGACGGGCGCGCTGGTTGAGTCCACAATGTATGCGAGTTTGGCGCGCGAGACCTGCGCGCGATCCGCGAGAGGGCGCAACACACGTCCGACCAACATGCTGTTGGCGAGGCCATCGAAAAAACAGATCAGGCCAAGTCCGAATGCGGCGCCTTCAACGCGAATTCGCGCCTGCTTCGGATGTCGGGTGAGGGTGCGCAGCACCCCAGACAAGCCGCCGCCCGCTTCGATTAACGCAACAAATCCACCCATGAGTAAGGTGAAAATAACAACACTGACATTCCACGACGACTGCAACGATGGGATCATGTGGTCATTGATCAGAGCGACGTAGGCAGCCACCGGGCGGCCCTGCGTTTGCAAAAGGGCCCCGCAAGCGGCGCCAATAAAGAGACCGGCGAGAACCGAGCGAAGTAGGAAGACCGTTGTCAAGGCGACGATCGCTGGCCACAGCGCGGCCAGTGCATGATCATGTCCGACCCACAGAAACGAAACGGCAATAATGGCGATCGCAAGCGAAGGGCGAAGCCAGGCGGGTACGTGAGAGGGTGTTGGCGGTTTGGTCATTTCGAATCCAGTACGCCCACGAAACGGCTCCGTGTCAAGGGGACATGTGTCCGTGCGCTGATGTCTCGCGATTCCGGCGAGGAGGCGTTTTTTCTCGGCGCAGGGTCTCAATGTCCCATGGTTTCTGATGACAATGCTGTCATGTTGGCCAAAGCGGGTGTTGGCCGTGCACACTTTTACCTGTTGCGTGCATCATTGATCTTCAATTTCTCGATTTGGGTAGCTAGCCTGATCTATTCATCAACGTCGTGACGAGAATGGATAGATTGCGTCAGATCAAGGGCTTATTGGTGAATGGCGGGCGAAGGCGTGCAGGTGCACGTCGAGGTCGGCATTCGCCGATAAGTGCTTGATCTGGCCTGAGATATACATTCGCAGTAGATTTTGGTGAATAGATCAGGCTAGAATGTGCCGTTTTGAGCGTCTAGGGACGCGTTTATTGTCGTCGCGTGCTGTACTGAGACAGGTCGGCGTGAGGCCGTGAGGAAGACGAGACATGCGTGGTGATGCAATGAAAGCGATCGGAGTGCGACCCGCCTTAAAGGAAGTGGTCATGCTTGACCACCAGAAGCCCGCGACCGTGGAGCCCACTCAGGTGAAGGTCCGCACGCTCGATGTTGGGATTTGCGGAACGGATCGGGAAATCTGCACCTTTGTTTACGGCGGATCGCCAGCAGAAGGTTCCGACTATCTTATTCTCGGGCATGAATCGCTCGGTGAAGTGATCGAAACAGGCGCAAAGGTCAGCACGCTTAAGGTTGGCGATTTGGTCGTACCTTCAGTCCGTCGCCCCTGCCCCGACCCACGTTGCCGCCCCTGTGCAGCAGGCCGTCAGGATTTCTGCCAAACCAGTGACTTCACCGAACGGGGCATCAAGGGACAGCACGGTTTCATGACGGAGTTCTGGGTGGAAGATCAGAAATATCTCACGCTCGTACCGCCGACCTTGCGCGACTATGCCGTGTTGGCCGAGCCGTTGACCATTGCCGAGAAGGGCATTACGCAATTGTGGGAGCTTCAGAAGCGCTTGCCTTGGGCAAACACTACGCCCGGTAAGCGTCCCGGCGAAGGTCTCAATGCCGTCGTGCTCGGCGCCGGGCCGATTGGTATTCTCGGCGCGATGAAGTGCGTCCTCGAGGGGTTCAACACCTTTGTTTACAGCCGCTCAAAAAAGCCCAACGAAAAAGCCACGATCATCGAGGCCATTGGCGCCGAGTATATTTCCAACCTCGAGGTCAGTCCGGCCGAGCTCGCCAAGCATATCGGCAGCATCGACTTTGTTTATGAAGCGCTGGGTGTGGCTCAGGTTTCGTTCGACGTCATTGACGTCATGGGCATGAACGCCGCCTTCTGTTTCACGGGCATTCCCGAACCGGAAGGCAAGATAACCATCCCCGGCAATCAGCTCATGCGCAATCTGGTACTCAAAAACCAACTGATCTATGGCACCGTCAATGCGGATGGTCCGGCCTTTGCGCAGGCCATTGCGGACCTGTCGGAAATTCAGACGCGTTGGCCGGAGGCGCTGCAGAAAATCATTACGGCACGTTTTACACCTGACGACTACAATGAATTGCTCGTGGGCAAACCGGGCGGAATCAAAAATGTGATCGCCTTCGGTCAAGAGCCCTGAGCGAACGCCGCCAAAATGAAAGTACGACATAATGAGCAATGAATGGATCGACGTAACGGTTGCCCTTGAAGACGGTATGGTTCATTGGCCGGGTGACCCGGCGTGTAAAATTTTCCGCGTCGTCAAAATGGAAGATGGTGCGCCTTGCAATCTGACCAAGCTGGAGCTCAGCGCACATACATCGACGCACATGGACGCGATGCGCCATTTCGTTGCCGATGGTGCCACCATGGAAGCAATGCCGCTCGACGCAACCATCGGTCCGTGCCGCGTGGTTGAATTGGATGTGGAAAAGCAGATCATGCCCGAAGATCTTGCCCCCTTGGATCTTCAGAAGGGCGAGCGCATCATCTTTAAAACGGCGAACACAACGCGTAGCTGGGATATGGGACCCACCTTCGACAAGGATTTCATTTCAATCAGTGAAGCCGCCGGCCAGGTTTTGGCCGATGCGGGCGTGATGACGGTTGGCGTCGACTATCTTAGCATCGGGGGCTGGGAAAAAGATGGCGTTGAAGTACACCAGGTCATGCTTGGTGCCGGCATTTGGGTCATTGAAGGTCTCTATTTGGCTGATATTTCAGCAGGCGATTACGACATGATCTGTTTGCCTATGAAAATCAAGGGCGCCGATGGCGCCCCCGCGCGTGCACTCTTACGCCCCCGCCCCTAAAGCCTGTCGCGTCACCTACTGTGCGTTGTTTAGGACTGTTTTTCGGCGATAAGCTGATCGAGATATGCCCCGTAGGCGTTGCCCTTGTAGGCGGCTGCGTCGGCGGCAAGTTGCGCAAGGTCAATGAAGCCCATGCGGAAGGCGACTTCTTCCAAACAGCCGATTTTAAGACCCTGACGGTTCTCGACGGTGGCCACAAAGCTGGATGCTTCCAGCAAACTCTGAGGTGTGCCTGTGTCGAGCCATGCCATGCCGCGCCCTAGCAGTTCAACGCGGAGCAAACCCATTTCAAGGTAGACCTTGTTGATGTCCGTAATTTCAA
>JAPKCZ010000236.1 GCA_028822745.1 Kiritimatiellia bacterium
CCGCGTTAGCGAAAAAACTCAAGTTGTCGTTCATAGGGCGATGTGTGGTCTGTCCGAACATGTTGATGGCTTCCACGCAAAATTGATCGTAGAGCAGGTCCGTGTCGCCGACCAATATCACCGTGCCGGTTCCTTCCTTAAGACTGTCAGCCGCGGGGGCGGTAGCCGCTGAGTCTGCTTCGGAAGCGGGGCGGCCACCTGGGAACGCGGATTTCAGTTTTCCCGTTAAACGCACGGCCAGATGGAGTGGTTTGGCTTCCGGCTTGAAGTCGCGTTGCACGGCCTGTGCGCCAAACTGCGCGCTAAATGAGGAAACGGCTCCGGACATGTCCGACGAGCTCAGCAGTGGCGTCACGGTGACGTCGTCGCTGGTGTTGTCCGTAAAATGTCCCGCGAGCGGTAGTAGCATGGTGTTCAGTTGGCTCGTTAGAATGTCGTCACTATTGAATGGATTGTTCAACGTGCGTAAGCTGAGAAAAACGGGGTTCTCTTCGGGCTGGTTGTTCGCGCCGCGCAGCATGGTGACGGCTTTCATATCAGCCACGATCTGGTCTTCGCTGAATGCGATGCCCCATGCCGATAGCAGGCGCTCCATATTTGATGACATGTCTGGTTGCTGCCCGAACTGCTGCTGACCGGCGCTTTGCACGTCGATGATGCTAAACGGGTCGAGAAAAGCCAGTAGATGGCCGCCGCCGAGCACGAACTGATCAATGGCGTAAAGCATCGTGTCCGAGAGTCCCTTGGGGTGCACGACGAGCAACGCGTCAATATCGGTAGGAATGGTGCCCGCGTCAGATGAAACCTCGCGCATGGTGAAGTCACGCTGGACATCCTGGAATGAAAGCCAGGCGGGGACAGGGCGTTGCTGCGGCATTTGAAAGCCGCCGCGTTGTGGCGCGCTGCCCAGAACGGGCAAGCTGCTGATCACGCCCAGAGTCGGTTTGTCCGGGTGTGTTACGCTGTAAATGAGACGTGACAAGCTGTATTCCAGCACACCTTCTGTGCGCGGATCAAAGCCGGGGATGATGCCCTTTGTTTCACCGACAACAGCCGCGAGACCGAAATAGACCTGCGGGCCGAACATGCCAACGTTGTTGCCCGGTATGCCGTAGCTTTTGGCCAGATCTTCTTCGTCCGAGTCCGGCTTGGGATCTAACACCGTCACGCTGACTTTGCCCTTCGATGCGATGCGGTACTCGTTGATCAAATCTTCGACCTGACGTGCGTGTGCCTTGAGGTGGACTGGCATTTCTGCGGCGCTGTCGCTGAAGAACAACTTCAGGGCAACTTTTCGATCCAGCGACTGCAGCATATTTTTGGTGCCGTCTGAGAGCGTGTACAATTTCTGCTCCGTGAAGTCGGCACGCATCCGCGCGTTACTCAAGATCACGTTGGCGGCAATCAGAATGGCGGTCAATAGCAGGAGTCCAATGATGCCTCCGCTCACCTTCTTGGAGGCGCTGTTTGCGCCTGTTGTGTTGTTTGCGTTTGTCATACGTTTTCCTCTATCGGTTCAAATTTCAGCGTAAGGCCGGGGTCAGGCGGATTTGCGATTGTCGAGCACCAGGTGTGTGGCCACGATCGAGAACACCACGATGGTCAAGAAGTAGCTGATGTCGCGCACATCGATGACGCCGCGCTGCATGGATTGAAAATAGGTTGTAAACCCAATCGACGCAACGGCATCGACGACCCATGATGGCGCCCACTTGGCGAACATGTTGGTGACGGGGGGGAAGCCCGCCAGCAACATCACCAGGCAGGTGAGCAAAGCGGTCACGAAGCCAATCACCTGGCTGCGTGTTGTCGACGACATCAACATCCCGATCGCGACATAGGCGCCAGCCATCAAGGCCGATCCAATGTAGCCGCAGATAACAGCGCCCATGTCAGGGTCGCCAAGAAATACGGTCGTCAGGACGATCGGAAACGTCAACACCAGCCCAAGCACAATGAACAACCATGCAGCCAGAAATTTGGCGATGATCGTTTGCATCATGGTCACCGGCATTGTAAAGAGCAGTTCCATGGTGCCCGAGCGCCGTTCTTCGGCCCAGAGCCCCATGGTCGAGGCCGGCACGAGCAGCAGGTATACCCAAGCATGCCATGAGAAGAATTGCCCAAGGTCGGCAACGCCACGTTCATAAAACTGCGAGACCGAAAAGGTCAAGAAGCCCGTCAGGATGAGAAATCCTATCATGAAAACGTAGGCGACTGGCGACTCGAAATAGGAGCGCAATTCACGTTTAAAAATGACCAGAATATTTTGGATGGCACTCATTAAGCGGCCTCCCCTGAAAGTGTTGCTTCTTCTTTATCCAAGGTCAGCATACGGAAGACATCGGTCAGTTCGCCCGTTGGGCTCATGGCTTTCAGTTCGTCAGGGGTGCCATTGGCAACGATCTGACCGCGATTAATGATGATTGCCCGTGTGCAGACGGCGTCGACTTCTTCCAATATGTGTGTCGAAACGATAATGGCTTTTTCTGATGCCATGTCTTTGATCATCTCACGCACCGTGTGCTTCTGGTTCGGGTCCAGACCATCCGTTGGTTCGTCCATAACGAGAATGGGTGGGTCGTGAATGATGGCCTGTGCAAATCCGACGCGTCCGCGATAGCCCTTGGACAAGTGGCCGATGGCGCGATTGGCGACGTCTTCTAGTCGGCATTTGGCAATGGCGGCTTCAACGGCGGATTTTGCTTTTGCGCCGCGCATGCCGCGGACTTCTGCAATGAACTGCAAAAAGTTGCGTACGAGCATGGACTCATAGGCCGGTGCGCTCTCAGGTAGGTAGCCCAGAAGACGTTTCGCCGGAACGGGGTCTTTCTGGATGTCATGACCGCCAATCAATGCGGTTCCTGACGTCGGCGGAAGAAAGCCGGTCACCATACGCATCGTTGTTGTTTTTCCGGCGCCGTTTGGTCCAAGAAAGCCCAGGACTTCGCCTTTTTCAATTTTGAACGAAACATCATTCACGGCCGCAATGGGTCCGTATCGTTTCACCAAATGCTTAACTTCAAGCATGCTACCTCCTTGTCTTTGCCTGTTTGTGTCTCTATGTGAAAATCGTCATGTATACCGAACAAGGCGCCGTCAGCGTGACAACCGTGTCATGCACCGGGTCGCCTTGTTTGATCCGCATTGCCGCTTCGTAGCGATCGCAGGCCAATCACCTTACTCGAAATCGATCACCACGAAACGTGAATACTGCCCCTGACGAATACGCAGGAGCAACGATGTGTCACTCGCGGCGTCTTCTAAAACTGTTTTGAAAGCCTCGATATTGCTGACGGGGTTTCGATTTACACCGACAATGATATGACCGGGACGCAGGCCGTTTTCGGCGCCAAGTCCTTCTGGATCAATGTCGGTGATGATAATGCCGTCCGTTCCGTCAAAGCCAAAGCGCGAAGCCACATCTTCGGTCAAGTCCACGACGTCAATGCCCAGTTTGTCGAATAACTCCGACGCGTTGTTCGCGGCGACGGCTTGATCGGGCATGGCACCTGTTTTGGCCGTGATCACCTGGACCTTGTCGTCTCGCATGATGGTTAGCGTGAGCTCAGTCCCCGGCAGCTTGGATGAGACGGTGTTGCGGAACGAGCTCAACGTCGTGACGTCGACATCATCTAGCTTGATGATGACATCACCCGCTTCAAGTCCGGCTTTACGTGCTTCGGAGTTTTCCATGACGTCGGCAATGAGAATGCCCTGCGCATCGCTCAACCCAAAGTGACGTGCATTTTCCTGCGTCACCTCCTGAAGATAGATGCCGAGATAACCACGTACGACTTTACCGTTTTCGACGAGTTGGTCTTTGATCGTAATCGCCATGTTGATGGGAATGGCAAAGCCGATACCCATATAGCCGCCGCTGCCACTGTAAATGGCGGTGTTGATACCAATGACTTCGCCATCGAGATTCAAGAGGGGGCCACCGGAGTTGCCTGGATTTATGGCGGCGTCCGTCTGGATGAAGTCTTCATAGTCTGCCAAGCCGATGCTACGCCCTTTGGCGCTGACGACGCCCACGGTCAGGGTTTGGAGGAGGCGGAAAGGGTTGCCGATCGCAACGACCCACTCGCCAATCTCCATTTTGGCCGAATCGCCCAAGGGCACCGTGGGGAAATTCTCGCCTTCAATCTTGATGACGGCCACTTCGGACTTTTCGTCAGAGCCAATTAACGTGGCGACGTAGTCCTTGCCGTCGCTCAGTGTGACCGTGATTTTGTCCGCGTCGCCGACGACGTGATGATTGGTCAGAATGAAGCCGTCTTTCGTTATGATGAATCCACTGCCAGCACCTTGCTGCTTAAATGTACGTGGTCGAGGGGTTTGCGGCGCTTGGTAATAACGACGGAAGAATTCTTCTCCGAAGGAATCGGAGGGGTTGTTGGGCGTCATCTCTTGCGGTCTGCCATAGGCGTCCGTTTTAACGGTCTGTTCGGCAACGATGGAGACAACAGCTGGGGTTGCCTTCTTGCCAACGCTGACGAAAGCCTTGCTGGC
>JAPKCZ010000237.1 GCA_028822745.1 Kiritimatiellia bacterium
CAACATGGCGACCGGCGCTTCGACCTGCAACCTGGCCATCATCCTGGTGGATGCGCGTTACGGCGTTCTCGAACAGACACGCCGTCACAGCTTCATCGCTTCATTGTTGGGCATCAAGCATCTCGTGATCGCGATCAACAAGATGGATCTCGTGGACTACTCAGAGGAAACCTTTGATCGTATCCGTAAAGAGTACGAAGGATTCGCAGCCAAACTGCAGGCAACCGAACTGTACTTCCTGCCCATGTCCGCACTCTCAGGTGACAACGTTGTTGAACCCAGTGAGAATATGCCGTGGTTCAAGGGCGCCCCGCTGTTGAGTTACCTAGAAACGGTGCCGATCTCCGGTGACCGCAACCTGATCGACTTCCGCTTCCCTGTACAATACGTGTTGCGCCCCGACTTGGACTTCCGCGGCTTTGCGGGCACCATAGCCTCTGGCATTGCACGCAAGGGCGACGAAGTCATGGTGCTCCCATCACGCAAGACCACACGCATTAAATCCATCACGACCTTTAAGGGCGAACTGGAAGAGGCCTATAACCCGATGGCCGTCGCCCTGACGCTTGAGGACGAGGTTGACGTCAGTCGCGGCGACATGCTCGTCTCCCCCAACAATGCACCACACGTCACACACGATTTCGACACCGTGCTCGTATGGATGCACGACGACGAACTTGTCGTTGGAAAAGAATACCTCCTCAAATGCGGCACCAATGTCGTGCCCGCTCGTGTCAACGAGGTTAAATACCGCTTCGATGTGAATACCCTGCACCGTTTGGACGCCGACACGCTCAACGCAAACGACATCGGACGCGTTTCGATCTCCGCCAGCCGCCCCATTGCCTTTGACAGCTACACACGCAATCGCGGCACCGGCGCACTCGTCCTGATTGACCGTATGTCCAACAGCACGATGGCCGCCGGTATGATTCTAGAGCGTGATGCGGCCGTGTCAGCCAAGGGGAAAGCCCCCGAAAAGCCAGTCAGCGGCAACATCACCGAAGAAGCCAGCCTTGTCAGCGCCGATGAACGCCGAAAAGTCCTCGGCCACGGCGCCACAACGATCTGGTTAACCGGATTGAGCGGCTCAGGAAAATCGACCATTGCCAAACATCTCGAAAAGGACCTGATCGCACAAGGCTGTGCAGCCTTCATCCTGGACGGCGACAATGTTCGCCACGGCTTGAATCGCGACCTTGGTTTTTCGGCCGAAGAGCGCACCGAAAACATTCGCCGCGTCGCTGAGGTCGCCAAGCTCTTCAATGCAGCCGGCATCGTCGTGATCACGTCCTTCATTTCGCCCTACCTGTCCGATCGCGACGAAGCACGCAAAACAATCGGCGACGACAACTTCATCGAAATCCATGTCGACACGCCACTCGACGTTTGCGAGTCACGCGATCCCAAAGGACTGTACAAAAAAGCCCGCGCCGGCGAGATCGACCGTTTCACCGGCATCAGCGCTCCCTACGAAGCCCCCGAAACGCCACAGCTCGTCCTCAATACATCTGAACTCTCTGTCGAAGAATCCGTCAAAAAAGTCATAGAAGACCTCGCCCTACGCGGCATCATTAAAGCCTAAAAGAAGAGAACAGCCCGTTGAACCGCAGAGATCACAGCGCGACAGAACCTACGAGAAAATCTCACAAAAGGTCGCAAAGAGCACAAAGTTTTCCCGCTTTCGATCTTCCCGTCATCCATTCGCTTGTTGAGGGCTGCCCTTTGCGTTCTTCGCGACCTTCTGTAAAATTCAGGGGATTTGAACTGCCGCAACCGCCCTCCGTGTCCTCTGCGGTTAACCCTCCCACACTGAGCCTGGCCGTATGAAAATTTTTGTTCCTGGTCGAATCTGCCTCTTTGGGGAACACAGTGATTGGGCTGGCGGGTATCGGCGCATCAATGCCGATATAGAAAAGGGACAAGCCATCATTTGCGGCACCAACCAGGGGCTGCACGCCGAAGTTAAGCCCCACCCTACCAAACTCATTCTGCGCGCCACATTGAGCGACGGATCCGTCGTCGAACCGTTTGAACTCCCGATGGATCGTGACGCACTGGCAGAAGCGGCACAGGAAGGCGGATTTTTCAGCTATGCAGCAGGCGTTGCCTATCAAGTAATGACCCACTACCGCGTACGCGGCCTGGAAATCAACAACACGCTCACAGACCTGCCCGTTAAGAAGGGCCTCTCTTCAAGTGCCGCCGTGTGCGTACTCATTGCGCGCGCCTTCAATCGCACTTATGACCTCAAATTAACGACCCGCGGCGAAATGGAATTGGCCTACTTAGGCGAGATCACAACGCCCTCTCGCTGCGGCCGCCTAGATCAGGGCTGCGCCTACGGCAACCGACCCATCGCCATGACCTTTGATGGCGATCAATTGGACGTGCGCGAAATTTCGATCAAAAAGGACATGCACTTTGTCATTGTTGATTTGCACGCCGCCAAAGATACACACGAAATCCTGCGCCACTTGAACCGCAGTTATCCTTTTCCCGAAACCGAGTTGCACCAGAACGTGCAAGACTATCTGGGCCCAATCAACGCCGATATCGTCGCCCGCACCCACACAGCCCTCGAAGCCGGCGACGCCGAAAAAGTCGGCGCGTTGATGATCGAAGCGCAAGCCGCCTTCGACAAACACCTGCAGCCGGCATGTCCGTCCCAGTTGACCGCCCCGGCGTTGCACAAGGTACTGGCCCACGACGCGTTGAAGCCATATATCTACGGCGGCAAGGGCGTCGGGTCTCAGGGCGATGGCACGGCCCAGTTTATCGCGCGCGACGAAGCGTCGCAGGACAAGATCGTTGAGATTATCGAAGGCGAACTCGAGATGAGCTGCCTCAAGCTCTCACTGACACCCGTTCGCCAAGTGCGCAAAGCCGTTATCCCGGCAGCGGGCTTTGGTGCGCAGCTTTTTCCCGCCACGAAAGCCGTCAAAAAAGAGCTCTTCCCTATCGTCGACGCCGAGGGCCGTGCCAAACCCGTCATTCTGGCCATTGTCGAAGAAGCGTTGAGCGCCGGTATTGATCAGGTCGCCATCATCGTGCAACGTGAAGACCAAGAGCTCTTCGAAGACATCTTCTGCACACCACCGCCAATTGAAAGCTTCAACCAGCTCTCAAAAAAGGATCAGGATTACTGCACCTACCTGACCGACATTGGAAACCGCATCACCTTCATCCCCCAGGACCTGCAGGACGGCTTCGGTCACGCGGTCTACTGCGCACGCGACTGGGTCGGCGACGAACCCTTCCTGCTGCTGCTTGGCGATCACTTGTACGCCTCTGACGTCGACGCCTCCTGCACACGACAGATGCTGGACATCTACGATAAGTACGGGCAGAACACGGTTGGCGTGAAACGCACCAAGGGCGAAAACGTGGAGTCCTTCGGCTGTGTCTCCGGTATTTGGCGCGACGAAAACGAGACGTTGACGATCACCGATTTTTACGAAAAACCGCACATTGAATATGCACGACAACACCTGCACATCGACAGCATGGCGGACGATGAATTTCTGACGATCTTCGGGCAATACGTACTCAGTAGCAAAATTTTCGATTATCTCGAAGAAGAGATGCGACTTAACATGCGCGTCAAAGGCCAATTCCAACTGACCCCTTGCCTGGATCGTATGCGCCAGGAAGATGGCTTCATCGGCTACGTTGTTCAAGGTCGCCGATTTGACATCGGCACCCCTGCCACCTATCGCGACACGATCGCGAACTTCTGTTAATCCCTTACAAGGCTTACAAAATGCCCATCGACTTCATCGACCTCAAAACACAGTTTAAGCGTGTCGAAAAAGACGTGCGCGCCGGCATTGATGACGTGCTGAATTCCGCCAGCTTCATTATGGGCAAGCAGATCGCGGAGCTTGAAACCCAACTGGCCGATTTTTCTGGTGCGCGTCACTGCATCTCCTGTTCCAGCGGTACGGATGCACTCCTGTTACCACTGATGGCACAAGGCATTGGTCCTGGTGATGCCGTCTTCACCACACCTTTCACGTTTTTTGCGACGGCCGAAGTTATCGCCGTTCTGGGTGCTACGCCTGTCTTCGTTGACATTGACCCGATCACGTTCAACATTGATCCTGACGCGCTCGAGACGCGCATCAGCGAAACGGTCGCCGCCGGAAAACTTAGCGCTAAAGCCATCATCCCGGTCGACCTGTTTGGTCAACCCGCCGACTACGACCGTATCAACACCATTGCGAGCGCGAACGATTTGATCGTTATCGAAGATGCCGCCCAAGCCTTCGGCGCCACCTACAAGGGCAAGCGCACCTGCGGGACGCTCGCGCATGCAGCTGCAACCAGTTTTTTCCCTGCGAAACCACTCGGGTGCTACGGCGACGGCGGGGCCGTTTTCACCAATGACGACGCGCTGGCCGACATGATCAAATCCATCCGTGTACACGGTCAGGGCATCGTCGACAAATACAACAACGACCGAATTGGCCTGAACGCGCGCTTGGACACGATTCAGGCCGCCGTGC
>JAPKCZ010000238.1 GCA_028822745.1 Kiritimatiellia bacterium
GAAACATTGTTTCTGCCTCCCGAGGTCACACAGTACAGTGGCTCACAACAAAATTTCCTGTTGTATAAAGCGACTGCCACCCACCTGTGGGCACAAACTCGCTACGGAACCTTCAAACGAAATACACCGGGTGAGGCTTTGTTGTCTGAAAAGCTCAATCGTTTTGCCGATACGGAACAAGCCCGAGCACTGTTCTCAAGACTCGAAGCTCACCGTATCGATGCCTGTGTGCGCCGTGACTTTCCCGGCATGGCGCGTGACCTTCAAGCACTTGCCCTCGATACAAGCACAGCGGACAGTGATCTCGATCTGCAACAGGCAATGGTTGCACTTGAATCGTCAGACACAACGGTGGAAGACACCCTACGGTGGGTTGCACAATGCCTGCGCCGGAATGTCGTCGTGCCAGATCCGTTACCTTGGCAGGGCGTGTTGAAACTTGAGCAAGCCGAAGCTGTCCTCGCGATGCGCATCGAACACGAACGGGAAATGCTCAGCGCACGCTTATCCGAAATGCTTGACTAACAGACGGACGAATCGGACGAAGAAGACAAACGGCGATTTCAACTCCACGATCCACAAAACCAAGACAGCGACGAAGCAGTCATGCTTGATCTTGATGGCGAAGCGATCAAATCAACACCAGAAGTAACGCAACTGTTAGCCTCTATTTTGCAAGACTTCCAACACATCCCCCCGGAGTACCTTGCTGCTGCCGGTGCTAGCCGGGCCGACGCACCGCAATTCGTCTCGCCACCCGATAACGATAACACCCCCACACGTAGTTCAGGCACCACCGATGCGACCAACGTCATGCACTACCCTGAATGGGATTTTCGGCGACGCCACTATCGCAAAAACTGGTGCGCTTTACGCGAGATAGAAATGCAGCCGTCACCTGAGCCATTTGTCGAACAAACGCTCGCCCGCTATCGCGGACTAGTGGTCGACCTAAGGCGGACATTCGAGGCCTTGCGCGACGGCAATAAGCGACTGCGCCATCAAATCAGCGGTGACAACATCGACCTAGATGCTCTCATTACCGCTCACGCGGACGCTGCCGCAGGCCATGAGATGTCGGACCAATTATTCACTCAACATCGTCGTACAGACAGGGACATCGCTGTCATGTTCATGGTTGATGTCAGCGGCTCAACCAAGGGCTGGATTAACGAAGCAGAGCGAGAAAGTCTAGTCCTGTTATGCGAAGCACTTGAAATCCTGGGTGATCGCTACGCGATTTATGGTTTTTCCGGAATGACCCGAAAACGTTGCGAACTGTATCGAATCAAACGGTTCGATGATGATTATGGGGCAGATGTGCGGGCCAGAATTTCTGGAATAAAACCACAGGACTACACGCGGATGGGTGTCATCATCCGCCACCTAACCCGTTTGCTCAATACGGTAGAAGCGCGTACCCGTTTGTTGATCACCTTGTCGGACGGCAAGCCGGATGACTACGACGGCTATCGAGGCGAATACGGTATCGAAGATACGCGCAAGGCGTTGCTGGAAGCGAAGCACACCGGCGTCCATCCGTTCTGCATTACCATCGACCACAGGGGTCACGATTACCTACCCCACATGTACGGCGCGGTCAACTACACGGTGATCGAAGATGTCCGTCAGTTGCCCGTGAGGGTGTCAGATATTTATCGCAGACTCACAGCTTGATGCATTCGGGAGGACCGAAAATGAGCATTTCTCAGGCCTCACGATACAATAGTTGACCAACACAAGATGTAGGGATTAATCTCGCATTCAAGCCACAACATATTGTGTTTTTAACGTTGGGTCCGCGAAACACAAGGTGGCGGATACCCTGAACGAAATCCGTTATACAGACGTCCACTTTCGCCCCCGGCAAAGGTGACCGGGTAGCAGTACCGCATACGTTAAGGAACGACGCCACATGAAAATAACAAGTCTCAAACAATCAGAATCGAGCGTCACATCAATTTCCTTCCAGTTGGCTTCCACTGATATCTGGGATAAGAAATACCGGCTTAAGACAAAAGACGGTGAGGTCCTGGATGCCACTATCGACAATACCTTTGAGCGCGTCGCCAGCGCTCTGGCCGATGTTGAAGACACCCCGGAAAAACGCGCCCACTGGCGAGAAGAATTCCTGTGGGCGTTGCGCAACGGCGCGATTCCCGCAGGACGCATTATCTCGAATGCCGGAGCTCTGGAACACAAACCGGCAACCAGCACCATCAACTGCACAGTATCAGGTACCGTACCCGATTCGATGAACGGCATTCTTTCAGCTGTCCACGAGGCTGGTCTCACGCTCAAAGCGGGCTGCGGTATTGGTTACGAATTTTCCACCCTGCGACCCAAAGGAGCCTTTGTCAGTGGCGCCGGCGCCTACACCTCTGGCCCGATGTCCTTCATGGATATCTTTGATGCCATGTGCTTTACGGTGTCTTCTGCCGGGGGTCGGCGGGGTGCACAAATGGGCACATTCGACATCACGCACCCGGATATTGAGGATTTTATTACGGCCAAAAGGGAAGATGGACGACTGCGCCAATTCAACCTTTCGTGCCTTATCACCGATGAATTTATTCATGCAGTGAAGAACAATACCGACTGGAATCTAGTGTTTCCCGCAGCTCCAGCGGAACTGGAAGATGGCTCCAGTACCATTGTCTGGCGTGCCTGGCCGGATCACACCGGTTATATCGTCAATGCCGAAGGCAAAGTGGCGTGTCGTATCTACAAAACGATCCCGGCGAAAAAGTTGTGGGACCTGATCATGAGCTCGACATATGACTATGCTGAGCCCGGGTTCGTCCTGATCGATCGCATCAACGAGATGAACAACAACTGGTTTTGCGAAGACATCCGCGCTACCAACCCTTGCGGCGAACAACCGCTACCCCCGTATGGTAGCTGTCTACTCGGGTCAGTTAACCTAACCAAGTTTGTCGAACACCCGTTCACCAATCAATCGAGCTTTAATTGGAAACGGTTTAGCCACGTCGTCGCCGTTTTTGCCCGCATGCTGGACAACGTCGTTGACGTACACGGGTTACCGCTCGGTCGCCAAGGTGACGAGATTCTATACAAGCGTCGTCATGGCATGGGGTTTCTCGGCCTCGGCTCGACCTTCGTGATGCTGCAAATGAAGTACGGGGATGAAACTTCCCTCGAGTTCACAGACCGCGTGACGCGAACGATGGCTGAAGTCGGATGGGAAACGGGGATTGAGCTAGCACAGGAAAAAGGTGCGGCGCCAATTATGCTCGACACATTTGAAGTCACAGCAGAGATGTTGCTAAAACGGCCACAGATGAAGCGCGATGGTTACCAAATTGGGGACAAAGTACCCGGCGCCATATTGATGGCAAAATACAGTCAGTACATGCAGCAGTTCCCCGATGCCCTTACAGATCGCATCGCAAAGCATGGCGTGCGGTATAGCCACCACACATCGATCGCGCCAACAGGCACGATCAGCCTGTCGATTGGCAATAATGCAAGCAATGGTACCGAGCCCTCATTCGCCCATCTCTACAGTCGAAACGTCATCCGGGAAGGTCGAAAAACCAAGGAAAAGATTGATGTTTTGTCCTATGAGCTGCTGGCATACCGACAACTCATTGACGCCAATGCCGGTCCCGCTAAGAGCCACGAAAATGCGCTGCCCGATTACTTCCAGACAGCCGACTCGATCACGCCGAAGCAACATGTGGACGTCCAGGCCGCGGCCCAGAAATGGGTGGATTCTTCCATATCCAAGACAGCTAACGTGCCCAGAAACTTCCCCTTCGAAGATTTCAAAGACATCTACCTCTACGCGCACGAAAAAGGACTTAAGGGTTGCACTACGTTTCGCTTCAATCCGGAGGCCTTTCAAGGGGTACTGGTCAAGGAAGAAGACCTACAGAACACGCTTTATCGCTTTACACTAGAAAATGGCGAGACTGTCGAAGCCAAAGGCAATGAAGAGATTGAATACGATGGCGAAATGCATACCGCAGCCAACCTGTTCGATGCACTCAAAGAAGGCTATTACGGAAAATTTTAATCACGCCGATGTCAATAAAAATCGATAAAAAAATAACTAATTATCAAGTCATCAGTGCGTCATCCGATGTGCCTGAGACGGCGGCTAGAACAGCAACCTCTAGCGCGCCTGTGATTGCCGGTACCGAGGCAGCACCTGCCAACGTCGTTCAAATGCATGAGCGAGTCGAACGCCCGGAGAGACTCATTGGCAGCACCTACAAGATAAAAACGCCGCTGTCTGATCATGCTTTGTACGTGACCATTAATGACATCGTGCTAAACCCAGAAACACCCTATGAGAAACAAAGACCCTTCGAGATATTTATCAATTCCAAGAATATGGATCACTTTCAGTGGATCGTGGCACTGACGCGAATCATCTCCGCGGTTTTTCGAAAAGGCGGCGACGTAATCTTTCTGGTAGAAGAACTACGTAGCGTATTTGATCCTCAGGGCGGCTACTTCAA
>JAPKCZ010000239.1 GCA_028822745.1 Kiritimatiellia bacterium
TTTGACACGATGTCTGATTCGCCTTTCTGGTATATGGCTAGCGGGGAGGCCAGGGTGCCATCGCCGCGCCATCTGGTGTTGACCGGGCAAGATCTCGGGTTTGATATCACAGAAGGTGACGTGCAGTGCAACCTTGATTTTGCACCACGCGAAGGCGAGCTCTTTGATCCGGGTGAGATGGGCGAGAGCATTCATCATGCGCTGGAACTTTATCAGACCGTGTCACGTAAAATTGACAAACGCGTGCGTGGTGAACGGTCGGTCCTGCTTGAGGCCCTTGCTTGGGTGGGTAACGGCCTGCTGCCCTAGGCCGTGGTGTTGCCTTCGAAGGCGTGCCGTAGACGCTTCAGGCCCGCCTCAAGCGTGCTGCGCGGGCAGCCAAAGTTCAGGCGCACGAAGCCGGGATCACCGAAGTGACGTCCATCGGACAGCGCTAGCCCGTGATCGAGCAGATGTTGATGCGGATTGGTGATGCCGCATTGCCGGCAATCCAACCATGCCAGGTACGTGGCCTCAATGGTGTGGCAGGAAATGCCTGGCAGCGATGCGACGCACTGCTGTAGCGCTTCTTCGTTTTGACGTAAATAGGCGATCAACTCGATCCGCCATGATTCACCATGGGTGTAGGCGGCCTCACACGCGGCCATGCCCATGACGCTTATTTCTGTGACGATACCGCGCGCTGCGCGTTGGTAACGCAGGCGGAGCTTTGCGTCTGGGATAATGGCGAAAGCGCACTGCAGCCCAGCGAGGTTGAACGTTTTACTCGGCGCCATGAGCGTTACCGTGCGTTCGGCAATGGCGGGAGAAAGGGTCGCCAGCGGAACGTGACGCAAGCTGTCGTCGAGAATCAATCCGCAATGGATTTCGTCCGAACACACCAGCACGTCGTGTTTGATGGCCAGCACGGCCAGCGCATCCAGTTCGTCGCGCGTGTAAACACGGCCCGAGGGGTTGTGCGGGTTCGACAATAGGAAGCCGTGACAGTCAGGCTGCGCGAAGGCTGCCTCGAGTGCGGCCATGTCCATTTGGTAATTCTCGGCCGCAGGGCGCAGTGGCACTTTGATCAGGCGTCGCCCCGTGTTGGCGGGCGCGACTAGAAAAGGTGGATAGATCGGTGTGACCGTGGCCTGTGCGGCGTTTTCCGGGAGCATCCGCGTGAACAGGTTCAGGCCCACAACAAGACCGGGTAACCAGACAAGCCACGACGGGTCCACCGTCCAGTCGTGGTCGCGCTGCAGCATGGTGACAACCGTGTTCTGGAGGGATTCGGTCGGGTCGGGATAACCGAAGATGCCATGATCAATGCGTTCACGCAGCGCCTGCAGCACCGCCGGTGGTGAAACGAAGTCCATGTCGGCCACGGGCATGGGGATGACGTCGTGGCCGTCGTACGCCGCCCATTTGGAGCTATCCGAATCGCGACGATCAATTACCGTGTCAAAATCAAAGGCCATAAAGCAGCGTTCCGGAATCCCTATTCGGGTTCGGCGGTTCCTTCAAGAATGAATTCACGTGTTTCCGGATAGGCATCGTACCAGAGCGCGAGTGCATCATGCAGATGTTGTGCGTAACGATAGTGGGCGCCAACGCCGGTGCGCAGCTCGGCTTCATAAATAAATTTGTCGGCCGTGGTCGTATGTTCAAAAGGCAATTGCGCGCCAAGCGGCATCCAGTAGACGTAGGATGGGTCGCCTTCAGCGAGTAAGTCGTGTGCGCGAGCTGTCACGCGGCGCCCAATTTTGTCAAGTCGATGCAAGGTCGCTTGTGCGTCCTTGAGAGCGGGTTCGTCTCCGCTTGGAAACGCATCCAGTGCCGAATAGAAGCCGACGGGACGGTAGGGGCAGAATTTGGTGCCGGTGCGATGTCGGTTTAAATCTCGCAGTTCGGCCAAGGCGACGGCGTCCCATGAGAAACTGACCGAGGTGCGCTGAAGCGAGGACCCAATCCATGCATAGCGATTTTCGTGGAAGCGCAAATCCTCTGCGAAATCACTTGCGCTGACACCGTTCGGTGCAGCGATGGTGAGGTGGGCCGTTGGCTCGCATTCTGATGCAGCGGCATCCGGACGCAGGCAAGCGGGTGTTTTCGCGGCAGCCTGGCGACGCAGGCGTTCGAAATCTTGGGCGATGCCTTGCTCTGTGTAGGGCTTTGAGGATGCGTGTTTGATGAGGCGCGGGGCGCATAGCGTCAATTGCTCGCGAATCTGTGCCGCCAGTTCACGTGGTTCAGGCAGCGGATGGGATGCCAGATGTTGGCATAGCGTGGCCCAGGCGCGCGCCGACATAATCATCATCACATTTGTCTTCGCTGCTGAACTTAAATAGTAACGCGCACGGTCGAAGCCGTAATTGCGGCGTAGGCGCTTGACCTTCTTTTGGGCCTTATCCGATGGGTCGTCCACGAGATCATCCGGAACACGCATCACGCTGGGCATGTCCTCCGACAAGGCGGTCCATGTTGCCAATGATTCTGAATAGGCCGCCATGCAGGCCGCCATTTCATCGCTCCACTCGCCGCGAAGATCCGCAGGAATCCCCAGTGATTCTGGGTCAATCATGCTTTCTTCGCCCATCTTGATGTAGCGCGTCGATGATTCCTGGCCCCCGGCCAGCGGCGATAGGGACCAGATGGTGTAGGCCAACCACTGGGACATGTCGTCCATGAACATCGCGACGGGAGCCATATCGGCAATCGACTGATGACCGTAATCGATCATCTTGAAAATCGAATCGACCGAGCTGTCTAGCCGCTTGGGGTCGATCTTGGCGAGGATCGTGTCCAGACCCTCATTGTTGCGTGAATACCGTGCCCCGCTGGCCGCCAGCAGTTCGGGCGTCAGGGCCGGGGCATTTGCGGCAATGGCTGCCTCGGTGGGTCGAAGTGAAACCTGTGTTACATTCATAGCATCCGATCAATGGTGTGAGTATCATGTGAAGATCAGCGATTGCTGATTTTAGGTCAAGAGACAAACGTTGCGATGCTGTTTTGCATCGAACAAAACAGAATATGCTTTCGCAGATGCAATGCATTATGATAGTGGATTCGGATGCATCGACAGATCATTACACGTATTGACGAGGAGTTAGACCGCTTTGCGGCCGAGTTCCGCGAGCCGCCAGTCTCGGGATTGCCGAAAGCTTTTACGGCTCCCATCGAGGCCTTTATTCGTCGAAAAGGAAAACGCATTCGGTCGAGTCTCTTCGCGGTGGCCTATCGTGGCTATTCGACACGCCGGCCCCGTAATCTTTTCCGGTCTGCCGCATCCTTGGAGCTGTTGCACGATTTCATCTTGATTCACGACGATCTCATTGACCATGCCGCGACGCGGCGCGGCGAGCCGTCGATGCACAAATCGCTCGATAGTCTGTTCGGTGAAATGGGTAGCCGTCGTTTCAAGGGTAGCGACATGGCGTTGGTTGTCGGCGACATGCTCTACGCGATGGCGCTGCATGGCTTTCTGACCATTGGCGAAACGCCCGAGCGTAAGCAACGCGCTTTCGATCTGTTGACCAAAACAGCCATTTATACGGGCTGTGGCGAGTTGGATGAACTGATACACACGCTAAAACCAATTGAAAAAATGACGGTCGATGACATCTATCGTATCTACGATTGGAAAACAGGCTATTACACCTTCTCGGCGCCTTTGGCCATGGGTGCCACGCTCGGGGGCGCGTCCCGCAAAGAAGTCGACAAGCTTTTGAAGACCGGCGAACATCTGGGACGTGCATTTCAGATTCGTGACGATTTGCTGGATTTGTTCGGCAGCGGCGACCGCTTTGGGAAACCCGCGCTGACGGATCTCAAGGAAGGCAAAAAGACGCTGCCGGTTTACTACGCGCATCGCAATACGCGTGGGGCGAAACGTAAGCAGCTCATGACGATCATTGAGGACCCGAAGGCGAAAGTGAAAGATATTCGCACGGCCGCAAAAATCATGGTCGACTCGGGTGCTGCAGACGATGCGGCAGAGGAAATGCAGCGTCTCGTCACGCTTGCTTTGGAAACGCTCACGTCAACGCGTATGAAGTCGCCCCAGTTGACATTTCTCAGCGGATACTTGACCGAACTTCTTCAGGCCCCTGATCCTGATTGATCGTCGTCTAACCTGACCATGCATGCTTTTACAGATAAATTCGCCTGTGTGGCCTTGCCTGCGACCATCGGTCTTAGCCTCTTGCTTACCGTGAGCGGCTGTAAGACCTTTGACACGCCTTTTCACCGTTCGCCGCATTGGAAGGTAGATCTCAGCTCGCTTGATTCCGTGGCGTTCAAGTGGACGCCCAGTAGCGTTATCCACACGGATTCTCCGCGAACGGTGATCATCGAGTTGATGGGCAATGGATACATGACGATCGCCAGCGGTGTTGGAGGAAAGGTCAATGATCCGTTTCAGGACGCCCTGGATGGGCAGGCACCCGCCGATGAGCGACGTGATCAGATTACATTATCCGAGGCGG
>JAPKCZ010000240.1 GCA_028822745.1 Kiritimatiellia bacterium
GACCGGGTTGGGAGCCTCTGGCTCCCCGTGCCACTTCGGGGTCATCAGGTCACTCCGAGCGGGTCGTGAGCGCCCTTCTCAGCCCTCCGCGCTCCCCAGTAGCGCGACCTCCCACGCCTGCGTCGTGGCGAGGTCCCGGCTTGCCCCGCGTTCCGCGTGCGGCGCTGAAAGCGCAGTGTATATCAACCCAAGGCAACACCCTCGTTCTTTTACACATCTTCGACGAGACGTCCGGACAAGCCGAAGGCTTGCCAGCCATTAGCCGGTGGTTGAGCGTAGCGACACCACCGATTACAATAAGGAAAATCAATCGCATCCCGCAGGGATGCCAGCCATTGAATCGAGGACCTCTCCCATGCCGTCAACCTATCTCAGTCTGCATTACCACGTTGTGTTCTCGAACGGGTCCCGTCCTGAAATAGGTTGTCACTCTCGATGGGGAACCCGGAGGAATGTCCAACAGCCAACAGCCGGAGCGCAGCGGAGACAGGCTTGAGCGAAGCGAAAGCAATGACCGAAGGGAATGGCAGCGAATTTCCAACCGACGAAGGAAAGGAAGCGCTCGAGCCTTTTCTGTCAAACTGAGTGCGACGACCCGGTGCGGAACCAATGGGTTCTCTCCCCTTGGACATTGGATTTGCCGCTTCGCTGCTGCCAGAATACTTGCAGCCTGTCTCCCTTCGGTCGGCTGAGTGTTGGCTGTTGGATATTCATCTTCCTCAGGTGACAACTTTGGATCTGGACGGGACCTAGCCACTTCCTAACCACTAGCCACTGGCGCCTTCGCCTCACTGATTGTAGGTGTCGTACAGACTCTGGACCCGAAGCTGCTTCTTGAACTGAGCCATCGTCATTTGACGTCCCGGCGTTGCAATGATCGTCGTCGTCACGCCAGGCCGCACGTGGACGAAGTTGTCCGAACAACGGATATCCGCACGGTCCAACGACAGCCACGCCCACAAAGCCGGACGCTTGGTTTTTAGAGTCACCTTGAACGACTGGTCTTTACCCGCGCGGATCTGTGTCGCGATCTGAGGCTTAAGCAGGTCCAAGTGCTTCGGCTTGGCAAAGGTGACCAGATTTGTGGACACTGTCCTGCGCCCTACCTTCAAGGCCAACCACACAATCACATCACGCACACCCACCTCAGCAATCACATCCTTCAGCTTCAGCGTGGTGGCTTTGCGACTGGCGTGAGCCGCCATGCGTACGTCTTTCGACCCCTGCCCCAGCCGTTTGCCACTCACATCGGTGACGACCCAGTTGACCGTGCCGGCCGTGGCCGCCATGCAGTCGCTGGTCACATGGACCTCAACCGTGCCTTTGTCATGATCCTCCACCCCGGACACAAGGTGCGGTGCAAAGAAGTTCCGGGCCATGTAGTGCAGCGCTTTCCAGCGGCCATGATAGTCAATAGAGGCCCAACTCGCGACGGGCCACACATCATTGAGCTGCCAGTACAAGGCACCCATGGACCGCGGCTGATTCCGCCGCCAGTGCTCAATCGCATACTTCATGCTCTCGCCCTGCTGGATCTGAGACGCCCAAAGCGTCATGTCAAATCCCACCGGCATCTGGAACCACTCCAACATGTAGTGCATGATCAACGCGTTCCCCACCGGGCTGCGCTGGTGATGCTCCATGATATACGACGTAATGCTCCGATCTTGTGGCTCGGTGTAAGTATAGGCCGTCTTGGGCTCCGGAAACGACTGAAAGCCGAACTCACTGCAGAATCGGTGCTCAGACGTACGGTACCACTCAAACGGCTGTCTGCCATGCCATACGTCCCAGAGATGCGAATCGCCACATGTGGGGTCATTGAAGGCGGCCCGATCGCCATGCGGGGTATGCGGACTGGACGGCCAATAGTCACGTTGTGGATCACAACGGCTCAAGATCTTGGGAATCAGCGTGTCAAACAAGTCCTTATAGTCCTTCCACGCCATCTTGCCCGGCCCAACGTAGCTCTGCTCCATCTCGTTGTTGCCGGACCAAAGGGCGATGCAAGAATGATGCCGAAGACGACGGACATTGTCTTCGACCTCGCGCGTCACGCTGGCCATATATGCCTTGTCAAACGTGGGGACGGCCGAGCCGGCAAACATGAAATCCTGCCAGACACAAATCCCCAACTCGTCACATATCGCATAGAAGGCATCATCCTCATAAACACCGCCTCCCCACACGCGTAACATATTCATATTCACATCAGCCGCATCCTGGATGAGGCGACGATAGTCACTCGTCTTCACACGCGCCTGGATGGCGTCTGCCGGAATCCAATTCGCACCTTTGGCAAAGAACGCCACACCGTTGGCCACGAACTGAAACGATTCGCCCCACTGATCCTTGTGCCGGTCCAAACCCAACGTGCGCAACCCGATCCGCAGGGCCTGCTGATCCATTGCCACACCCGCCGCATCGCGCAAGGTGACACTCACGTCATAGAGCGGCTGATCCCCCATACCCGCCGGCCACCACACGTCAGGATGTTCGACCACCAATGCCACGGATGCGCCCTTGCCCTTGATCGGCACATCGCCGCTCGCCACCGCTTTGCCCTTTCTGGAAACCGTGACGTGAACAGACAACGTGCCCGCGCCAAGCGTCTCTGCCTGGGCTAGAACACTCAGTTCTACGCGACCCTCGGCATGACTCTGATCAATGCGCACATCCCGCAAACGCGCCCGATTGAACCCAAGCAGTTCAATATCACGCCAGATCCCACAGGTGATCGCCGTAATTCCCCAATCCCAACCATAGTTGCACGGCTGCTTTCTGAGATGGCCTTGATGATGCTTCCAAGGGCGATCCGTATCATGCGGAAAAATCGGATGCTTCTTTTGCTTGTTCTTGAGATAGGGTTTGGTCTGATCCAAACGAATGGTGATGCGATTCTCACCCACCACAAGCAAGTCTTTGACGTCCCACTCCCAGTCACGAAACATGTTGTCACAGGTGCCCACGGTCTTTCCGTTCAACACTACCGTGCCCAAGGTATCAATGCCCTTGCAGCGCAATAGAACCTTATCCATGCCTGAGAGCCGGGCGGAAACCTTGAACGACCGTGTGTATTCCCAGTCAGTCTCCCCAATCCAATGCAGATCATTCTCATTGTCCCGGTAAAACGGATCAGGAATCTTCTTGGCATCCAACAGAGCTTTGTGCACATCGCCCGGCACCATGGCCGGAATCGATGACGTGCTGTTCACTTCGCGCAAACGCCACGTCCCATTCAAAGACTTCTTTTTCATATGTGCTTCATCCATTCTAAAGAACGCCGCATGCGCTTGTCTGTTCAGATTCACGTACAAGCACAATACATCATAGATCACATCTTTCAAGGGGCACGTCCGTCGTTGCAAGTCAGGTTCACTGGCAGCTGCGCAACATAATGTGAATGCAGTTGTGCGGGGGGGCTGTTGATTTGGAGTGCGGCGGCAGAGTCCGAAGCGAGCTTGCGAGCGCAGGACGTCGACACCGCTTTTACGTCGTGCTGGGGTTGATTCGGAACGCTAGCGAAAAAGCGGTGTCGCCGGCTCGTGCCTCGCCTCTGCCACCGCACTCCAAATTTGAACCCCAGAAAAGGATGTGGGGTATAGCGAGTGTGGGACCACGGGGGGCGCTCACGACCTCTCTCGGAGTGACCTGTTGACCGGGTGGACAGAAAAGCGCCATTCGGGACACACCTTACGCATAGAGGGCCTGGCACCAATCCTACGTCCTAGCGTCCATACGGATGTTGGCTGAATGCGATATTCATTTCGCCAGCTACGGTGCGTAGCCCTGGGCTAGTATATCAAGCCCTTTCCTCCTTCGCGCTTCGCGCTACGGCGGACAAGTCAGGGCAGAGAAAATTCAGTGACAACCTATTTCAGGACGGGACCCAGCACCCAGCACCCAGCACGAAGCACGAAGCACGAAGCACGAAGCACGAAGCACGCCGAACGCCGAACCCAGCACCCAGCACCCCCCCACGCCCCTCACTTCTGCTTCTTAATCACCGCGGCACTGATCATCTCGCGGGCCTCAATGGCCTCATCGCTATGGGGGGCGAGTGCTTTTAGCCTTTTGTAGACCGCACCGGCGCCGGGCAGATCGTCTGCGTTGAGCTTGATCTTGACCTGGGTCATGATAAGAATGCGGCGCTGTCCCTCGTTCATGTCTGCCTCCAGCATCTGCTCGGCGAGGATGGCAGCCCTCGGGTCGCGCATACTGGCGTAGACGGCAATCGCGCTGACCATGAACTCCGGATCCAGGCGCAGCATCGGATAGGTGGCCAGGGAGGTATCAATCAGATTCAAGGCATACGCGTGGTCTGTGGTGGACTTGGTCCCGGCCAGTCGCCGAATCCGCATCCGTGTCTGTTCCACGCCCATTTGATCCCTATCAGACAGCGGCCATCCGCTGCCGACAAAACGGCCGAGCAGCGCTTTTGCTTCCTCGG
>JAPKCZ010000241.1 GCA_028822745.1 Kiritimatiellia bacterium
TCCCATAGGTCAAAGACAAGCGTAGCGGGTGGTGGTTCTTGTCCCCATGGAAGCATCGTCGTCGAAATTACAGTCTTGCGCGTAGGAGCGCGGTGAGCAGGGCGCCCCAGCCGACAATCAGGGTCAGGCCGCCGAGCGGTGTGATGGGGCCCAGAAAGCGCATTTGGCCGAAGGGCAGCAGGGAGCGTGAGGCGAGCAGGTAGATCGAACCGGAAAAGAGGGCTGTACCCACGGCCATGGTCACGCCGGACACATTTAAGGCGCGTGACGGTATGTGGAACATGAACAAGCCGATCAGTAGCATGACCAGCGCATGCGTAAACTGATACTGCACAGCAGTGTGCCATGCGGCCAGAGCATCCGCATCAAGGCGTGCCTTGAGTGCATGTGCGCCAAAGGCCCCCAAGACGACGGCTAGCCCGCCATAAAACGCCGCAATGCATAGAATCGTTTTGTGCATGGCGGAAACTATATTATTGTTTCGCCGTTCGTTCGAGTTGAAACGCCATCACTACCGGAGATTTCGTGCAAACGCCTTCAGGCTCATTTCGTAACACCTTCTATCCCAACGTCACCGACGCGGAATGGGATGATTGGCATTGGCAACTGCAACAGGCCGCTCGCGACCGTGCTGCGCTTGAGCGATTTCTCACACTCAGTGAAGACGAGGTCGCCTTCTTCGACCGCGCCGAGAAGCCTTTTCCGGTCTCGATACCGCCGCACTATCTCAGCCTGATGGATCTCGATGATGGCTCGGACCCGCTGCGTCTCGCGATGGTGCCGCGCCAGCAGGAGCATGTTACCCATCCCGGTGAACGTCTGGACCCGCTGGGTGAGACGGATCACAACCCCGTGTCGCGTATCGTGCACACCTATCCGCACAAGGTTCTGTTTCTGGTGACCGATTTTTGCGCGACCTATTGCCGATACTGTACACGCGCGCGTTCGGTGGGTTCCGGTGATTGGCCGACACTGGAGCGCGACTGGCAGGAGGCGCTGGACTATATACGCGCGCATCCCGAGATCAAAGACGTGCTCATTTCGGGCGGCGATCCGCTGACGCTGTCGGACGCGCGATTGGACATGCTGCTGAGCGCCTTGCGCGACATTCCCCATGTCGAACTGATTCGCATCGGCACCAAGTTGCCCGCCGTGTTGCCGCAGCGCATCACGCCCGAACTCGTGGCCATGCTCGCGTCGCACGGCCCGCTCTGGCTCAGCGTGCATTATACACATGTGCGCGAACTGCATCCCGCTGCGCGTGCTGCCTGTGACCGTCTGGCGAACGCCGGCATTCCCATGATGTCACAGACGGTGTTGCTGAAAGGCGTTAACGACAGCATCGAGGCGATCCGCGAACTGAACGAGACCTTGTTGTTGTGCCGCGTGAAGCCGTACTACCTGCATATGTGCGACCCAATCGTCGGCTCCGACCATTTCAAAGTGCCGCTTTCGGTCGGGCAGGACATCATTCGCGGTCTGCATGGCCATTGTACGGGTTACGCCGTCCCCATGTTGATGATCGACGCACCCGGCGGTGGTGGCAAAGTCCCTGTCGGTCCGCATTACATTGAGGGACGCGAGGGCGATCGCCTGGTGCTGAAAAACTACGTCGGCGATCGCTATTTCTATCACGATCCGCTCTAGCACGGGTCAGTCCAGGCGTTGCGGTTGCGTTTCTTCGAGCGCCGCTTCCATGAGGGGCTCGAGATCCATCTTCGCTTCCGCGTCGCGGATGGCCGATAGGCGCAGGCGTAGTTCGGGGTGCTTTGGCACGAAGAGGCTACAACAGTCGTCGTAGGGCAGCGACGAGATGTCAAACGTTCCGATGCGGCGCGCAATGGCCGTGATCTCGGTTTTGTTGAGTCCAATCAGGGGTGAGAGAATGGGTAATTCGGCGACATGGTAGATCGCCGCAAGGTTGTCATAGGTCTGTGAGGCAACCTGGGAGAGGCTGTCGCCCGTCACCAGCATGCGCGCCCGATTTCGGGAGGCCACACGGGCCGACATTTTAAGCATCACGTGGCGGTAAAAGAGCATGCGTTGCTTGGCCGGCACCACTTTGATGATTTCGTTTTGAATGTTACCGAAAGGGATGATGTGGAGATGGGTGCGCGGCTGGAAGTGCGACAACTGTGTCGCAAGTTGCTGAATTTTGTCTTCCACCGAGTCCGTCATGGCGAGGTTGTTCTGGTAGTGGGTCATAATGACTTCACAACCACGCTTCATCATCATGTAGGCCGCGACGGGACTGTCGAGTCCACCCGACAAGAGGGCGACGACCTTCTGGCGTGCGTTGGTCGGCAATCCGCCCACGCCGTTGATGCGCTCTACCGACACGTACGCATGCGTATGCGTGATTTCGATTTTGAGCCAAATGTCGGGGGCCGTTAGGTTGACACCAGCGTCCGGACGCATGCCCAGCACGGCGGCCCCTATATCCCGGTTGATCACCGCCGAACGAAAGTCGTTGGCTTTGTCGCGACGTTTTGTGATGACGCCAAAGGTCTTGAACGATTGTGCCTGCATGAGGGCGAGGGCTGTTTTGCGAATGGCGTCCAGATCGTGTTCTTCCTGCCACGCTGGCGAGAAATAGGCGATGCCCGGGATGCGGGAAAGGGCGGTGCAGACGGCGTCGCGATCAATGTCGGGTGCCAAGGTAATCGTCTGCTGCCCCGATTCACGGCGTCCGGCGATGACGGCGTCACCCAGTTTGGCGCGAATATTCGTCATCAGCAGCTTCTCAAAGTGGCCACGGTTGGCGGCTTTGAGGCCGATTTCGTCGTAATGGATAACAATGTGTTCAAATGCTTTCATAGGGGCGTGGAAAGGTAGCCCTTTCGCGCGTTGGTGGAAAGGCCAAACTGCGAGCCGTGCGGGGGGCGAGCATTTGTGAATCGACCGCACCAGATTTTGCGCGTTTACTGACGCGGATTGAGAAGGCGCTGGATTGTATCTCCTGGCGTCTTTCTGAATCGGAAATGACCTGGCTGGATCTGGAAACCGACACACAACCCTGACATAACCATGTTGCCGTGACCCCTAAGGTGCGGTCGAAAGAAGATCACGATGTTGAAGCAGATTAAGATTGATGACAGAACCATGCATGTTGAGGATTGCGGCGACGGACCGGCCGTTCTTTTTGGGCATAGTTTTCTGTGGAATCACACCATGTGGGCCGCGCAGCGGGCCGTTCTGTCACCGTTCTGTCGGTGTATTCTGCCGGATCTCTGGTCGCACGGCGACTCGGACCGGGCTCTCGGGGTTCGTTATTCCGTCGATCGTCTGGCTGAAGACTATGTTCGCCTGTTGGACCAATTGGACATTGAAAAAGTTGCCATTGTTGGTCATTCCGTTGGCGGCATGTGGGGCGCGCAGCTGGCGCTGTCACATCCGGAGCGCGTGTCATGCCTGGCTCTGTTGAACACCTTCGTTGGCGCCGAACCGGAAGCAAAACGAGAGCGCTATTTCGGAATGTTGGATGCGCTCGAGGCCTTGCAGGCTGTTCCGGTGGAAATGGTCGACGACATTATACCGCTCTTCTTTTCGCCGGCATCGATCGCGGCTAATCTGCCTTCGATCGACGCGTTTCGCGACGCCCTCGAAGAATGGCCTGCCGATAAGATCAGCGGACTGGCCGCGATTGGGCGAGGCATTTTTTCGCGCCCAGACCTTCTGCCGCGCCTGGCTGAGCTGGCTTGTCCCTTGTTGATCATCGGCGGTGAACACGATGCCTCGCGTCCTCCTGAAGAATCCGCCGAGATGGCACAGGTGGCGCCAGACGCGCGTCTCAAGATTCTCAACTGCGGTCACCTTGCCGTCATCGAGCAACACGCTGCGGTGAGTCACGCGCTGTACGGGTTCCTCGACGAAGTCGCGTGGGTTAGCCCTGCGTAATCAGCGCATGGGCCTATAGTGCTTTGTTGTCGCTTTCGTCTTTGACCGTGTAACCGCTGTCCTGGCGTTGAACGTTGACGTCGTGTTTTTTCATGTAAAGGTCGTGCACATCTTGTGCGCTCATGCCCATGACCTGCGCCAGCGAAACCAGAAAGTGCAACATATCCACGATTTCAACGCGCGCATTCTGTTTGTCGAATGTCTGATACTTGGCCCACCATTTCCAGGGCACGCTATCGGTCAGTTCCGCCAACTCTTGCGACATGGCGCGGCAATAATTTAATACCCATTCGATCTGCTGCTTTTCGTCTAGGTTGCACACATCCACGCCAATGCGCTTGTTGAGGCCTTCTTGCATCTCGAAAATTTCTGCCAGTTGATCTTTCGTTTCCATGGGATCCTCGTGCTGAATAACTTGAGTCGATACCGACTCTTTGCTTCAATGTTCATTGTTCGTGTCGTCAGGCCCATCTTCCGCGAGGGTGAACGCCGCGTCCGGACGCTCGTGATACCTTGACGTGCATACACCACCATAGAAAGGTCCT
>JAPKCZ010000242.1 GCA_028822745.1 Kiritimatiellia bacterium
GGGTTGCGCGTCTATGGCGGCTCATCTAGAGAGTTAGGCTTAAGTCGAAAAAAATCATTCCGCCTGCTATTCAAAGCTGAGTACGGTAAAACAAAACTGAATGCCAATTTATTTGATAAAAAATGCGCAGCCACCCTTTTCGACACACTCGTGCTTCGCGCTGGCGCCAATGACGGTTGGAATAATTTAGGTGGTGTCAATGCTCAGTATGTGACCGACGAGATGATGCGACGCACGCAGATTGCGTTCGGGCAACCAGCCTCCCATGGCGCCTTCGCACACCTCTATCTCAACGGTCTGTACTGGGGACTATACAATCTCGTTGAACGCCCGGATGCGTCCTTTTCCGGCACCTATTTTGGGGGCACAGAGGAGGACTGGGACGGTTTGAATACAGGTTTCCCTATTGGAGAAAGCAACGCCGGCACCCGAGACGCCATGCTAGCGCAAATACGCAGCGGCGTGACCGACAACACATCCTATCAAAAGCTTCAAGGCCTCAACCTCGACGGAACGGTCAACCCCGCTTTCGACGACCTCATGGATATCGACAATTACATCGACTACATGCTGGTCAATTTTTGGGGCGGCACGCGGGCCTGGCCCGAGCAAAATTACTACGCAGGATGTCACCGTACGCCCGGCAGTACCGGTTTTAAGTCCTACATATGGGATGCAGAGGGCGCGCTGACAACGTGGTCGGGGTCGTCCGATCTGACGACCGACAACACGGGCGTCAATGCTGGATGGGGCGAACCCTACGCGGCGTTGCGCCAAAACGCGGAGTTTCGTCTGCGATTCGCTGACCATGTTCAAAAACAACTCTTTGACGACGGTGAAGCAACGCCCCTCGTCGTTTCCAACCTCTATCGCGACGTGACCACGATGATAGAGGATGCCATCATCGCCGAATCGGCGCGCTGGGGGAACACCTCAGGCACCTTACGCACACCCGCGACGTGGGAAACCAAACGCAACTATGTCCAGAACACATACATGCCGCAACGTACCGCCATCGCAATTTCAAATTTGCAAGGCGCCGACTTGTTTCCGGCCATTGCCGCGCCCGGCTTCAGCCAGAATGGGGGCACATTCACAAATGGCTTCTCGCTGACGATGACCTCGCCCGAAGACATTTACTACACACTCGACGGAACAGATCCTCGTGAGTTTGGGACAAGCCTTGCCGTTGGCACGCTCTATTCCTCCCCTATTCCTTTAACGCACGCAATACATGTCAAAGCGCGGGCCAAGGATGTCTCGGACACGTGGAGCGCCCTCAGAGAAGCCACGTTCACCCCAGAAGGTCCTGTTTCGCTACGCATTACTGAATTGATGTACCACCCTCGCCCAGCCGCAGGTGCAGAAACAGCATTTGCTGAATCGGCTGGCGATTTCGAATTCATCGAATTCCAAAATCAGGGCTCCGAAACGTTGGGTCTCGTTGGACTCCGCATTGATGGCGGCGTCACCTTCGATTTTGCAAAAGGCGATGTGCCGACGCTCGCCCCAAATGATTTTGTAATTATCGTGCGCAACCTCGACGCGTTCAAGGCGCGCTACCCGAATTGGGCCAGCATGAACATTGCTGGGGAATACCAAACTTTTGATTCCTTTCCGATTAAGACCTTGTCGGACTCGGGTGAATCCATTTCGCTTGAGGACGCGACAGGAAGCAATATCGTAAAGTTCACCTATAACGATGCGCGCGATTGGCCCCAAAGCGCGGACGGCGCGGGCCACGCATTGGTGCCTTCCGAATCCGTTGATCAACCGGCAGGCGACCTCGATTACAGCGGTCACTGGCGCGCCAGTGCCTTTATCGATGGATCGCCGGGAAGCACGGACACATTCCTTTCCCGAACGGTGGTCTTAAACGAAATATTGGCACACACCGACTTTTCGGATCCTGCTTTTCCGGACTACGACTCCAATGACGGCATTGAACTTTTCAACACGGTCAACAGCACCATTTCATTGGCAGATTGGTATCTGAGTGACGATGCAGGCGCCTTAAATAAGTGGGCCATACCGGCGCATCTATCCATCGCATCAAATGACTGGCGCTGGTTCAGTGAAGTCCTCGATTTTCACGCCCCCATTACGAACGGCTTTGGCCTGGACAAAGCCGGTGAGGTGCTATTCCTATCCCATCTCCCCGGCGGAAGCAGCAATCGTGTCGTCGATGCTTACCAATTTAAGGGCCAACTCAACAACGTCGCCATTGGGCGCTATCCTGACGGTGCGTCGGACTGGTTCGCTCTCGCACCGACGACGAATGCGGCCAACGGCATGCCGACACAGAACATCATCATTAGCGAGCTGATGTATAACCCCGCATCCACGCAGGCGCTCAACAACACCGTCGCGGAATACGTTGAACTGTTCAATCCGACCGATCAGTCCATCAACCTCTGGACCGATGCAGGAACGTGGCGCCTCGACGGCGGCATCGACTACACCTTCCCAATAAACGTCACAATGGACCCCGCGCAGTACATCCTGATTGTCTCGTTCGATCCGATTCTCGACACTGCCGAACTGCAGGAGTTTTTAACGACCTATGCGTTGACCAACGGACAAGCGCGTCTCTTTGGGCCTTTCAGTGGGCAGCTCGATAATCACACCGAGCGCGTCACCTTGGAAAAGCCACAGGAGCCCGACGCACCCTCCACGCGCATTTCATGGGTTATTGTTGACGAAGTTGTCTATCTCGACCGTCAGCCATGGCCGAGCGGAACCGACGGCACGGGCGCACCACTGCAGCGCCTGATCGCCCCAAACAGCGGTTTGTCCAGCACGAGTTGGTTCAATGGATTCATAGGTACCCCAGGCGTCCCTGGCACCCCCCTGGCCATTGTGACGCCGGTGCACGGATCGCGATATTTCGTGCCCGCCATCGAACCCATATCAATTGCCTTCGATGCACAACAGGTTACCGGCAGCGTGCAACAGGTCAGCTACCTTGATGGCACCAATGTCATTTGTGTGGCCACCCAAGCACCGTATAACTGTTCAATCGACATGCATGAAGCGCGCCCTTATCAGATCAACGCGCACCTATACTATGACGGCGGCGTCATCACGGCGCGCCAATCTGTTGTCAACGCGCTTGAACCCAAAATTCAAACGGCACTTGATGTGACAGAGGAGACCGTCACGCTGCGTGGGGACTTGATAGGAGGCGCCAACGCAACCATTGCGTTCTATTACGGCTTAAGCGATGGCGGCACCGATCCGGGCGCATGGGATGAGGTCGTTTTTCTTGCGGGCGGCCCCACAAGTGGACCTGTTGATATTAAGGTGTCCGAGCTTTCGCCTTCATCCACTTACTATGCTCGCATGCAAGCAAGTGCCGACGGTCATAGTGGATGGTCAACAGGCCTGACGAGCTTTGCCACACAGAGTTTCGCGGACTGGTCGCATGCCATGGAAATCGCGTTTTCTGGGGCTGGCAACACGACGCTGACAAACTTCCCCGTGCTCGTAAAACTCCACACAGGACTGACCGGCTTTAACTATGATCAGTTCGCATCGCCTCTAGGCAACGATCTCCGGTTTTCCGGAGATAACATCGACCTACGCCTCAGTTATGAAATTGAACAGTGGGACCCCGCCGGCACCTCTTACGTTTGGGTGGCGGTTCGCGAGCTGAACAGCAACAGTACCATTCATGCACATTGGGGACAGATCACGGCCACGAATGCCCCACCACCCTATACACAAGACGGATCGACATGGGATTCACCATTCGCATCTGTATGGCACATGGGGCCGAGTCTAAATGATGCCACGCACACCTACAAATCGACCGCGCCCAACGGCGCTGTCGCAACCCAAGGCATTGTGGGTACGGCCCAGCATTTCGACGGCAACGGAGCGTCCTTCACCAATGGACCTAACGCGTCATGGTACGCCAACCATATGGATGGAATGACGCTTTCCTTCTGGTTACGACCAAGCGCGGGCATTTCAACCGCGTCCACCGTCTTTGGCGTGACAGGTGCAACGGGTCGCAACTTCTTCATCGACATCAATACATCTCCGCTTGTGCAACGATGGCGTGTCGGGCTTGACGATGCCGTTCCTCGGCCTATTGAGTTGTATCAAATCGGCGCGTGGCAGTATCTGGCGGTCGTGCTAAAGCCCGGAGAGGTGCGGAGTGCGCTCAACGGCAGCAGCCTGTCCTATGGAGCCACGAACCAACCCTTCTTACCTGCAGGCCCTCTGACCACAGGGGGGCGCGCTACACCTGGTCTCTTCTTTATAGGAGAGATCGACGAAATGCGCATCGTCGATAGGCCGCTTTCGGAAGAATGGCTTCGAGCAGAATACGAAACCGTGGCGCAGCACGCCAGTTTCACGCAGTACGCTCCCGTTCAATCCGGCCCCGTCGACCCCGACGAGGACAACGACGGACTGCCTGAC
>JAPKCZ010000243.1 GCA_028822745.1 Kiritimatiellia bacterium
TGGGAATGCCCTGTTTGAACAGTTCGCGTTCCACTTCAAACATGCAGGCCAGCACGCGCTGAGGAATGACACCGAAATAGTGGTCGTCGAATTCCTGCCCTTTTGGAGCTGGCGCACCAAAGAGCGTGCGTCCTGCTGCCATCAAGTCAGGGCGTGCAAAGTAGAAGTTCTTGTCGATCAGGAAATATTCCTGCTCAGCGCCAGCGGTTGAGCTGACGAAAGCGCCATCGTTGCCGAAGAATTTCAACACACGCTGTGCGGCGGTGTTAAGGGACTGCATGGAACGCAGAACCGGTGTCTTTTTGTCCAGGGCTTCGCCTGTCCACGACACAAAGGCCGTGGGGATGCAGAGCGTTGCGCCGTTCGGGTTTTCCATGATGTAGGCTGGGCTGGTGACATCCCAAATCGTGTAACCACGCGCTTCAAAGGTCTGGCGAATGCCGCCGGACGGGAAGGACGAGCCATCCGGTTCGCCCTGAACCAGCGTCTTGCCTTCGAAGAGGGCCAGTGTGCCGTCGGAGCCGTCGGGTTCGAAGAAGCTGTCATGCTTTTCGGCGGTGGCACCCGTGAGTGGGTAAAAGACATGTGCGTAATGCGTGGCACCCTTGTTGAGCGCCCACGTTTTCATGGCCTCGGCAACCGCATCAGCAACATCGATGTCCAGTCGCGATCCGGTCTCAATTGTCTGCTTGAGTGACTTGAAAACGTTTTTGGGTAGGCGCTTCGACATCTCGGTCAAGCTGAAGACGTTTTCGCCCCACACGCCGCTGGTGGGTTCGTTGGTGTAGTCGAAGGTGCTCGATACGTTCTCAGCGTTCGCAATCTCGCTGATTGCCGAAATCCGTGCAGTGTTACCGCTCATTATTTTTGCTCCTTGGTTGGATGGTTATCTATCTTTGTTTTCAAAATGTATGGGGTTCAAACCCGCCTTGATGCCCGCTCTGGCATGCACCCTCAGCCTTTACAGGGCCGGAAAGAAGCACGCCAACAGTAGCCAAGAACTATAAGAGTTAAGCAAAGGCTGTGCCACTTTTTTTTATTGCTGCGCTCGGTGTTGTAAGTGGTTTTGTTTCATGATGTTGTACGTAAGGTTCTGTTGTGCAACGGATTTCAGGCGCACATCTTCCGGGTACATTTTTGTTGTTTTTTCTAAAATGATACATGTTTGTTGCTTGGGGCGGCCCGACAAAAAACGCGCCAGATCGCGATGTGCGGTCTGGCGCGTCGTGTTCAGTGTTGTGGGTGTCGCTTAGACGCCGTCACGATTACGGCGACTCATTTCACCCAGCGTCTGGTTGGTGCTCAGCGTATGACCAGGCAACGGTACGATACGTTCATGGATGGCGTCGATGATCCATTCCGGCTGCGGGAAGAAGGATTCTTCAATCTCCGCGGCGGGTGTGATCCAGTTACGTGAGCCAACAACAACGGGCGGCGCATCCAGGTAATCAAACGCAAGTTGGCCGAGGTTCGCTGCAATCATCTGTGCAGCGGAACCACGTTCGCAGGCATCCGAGCTAACGACCACGCGTCCGGTTTTGCGGATCGATTCCACAAGCGGATCGTAGTCGAGCGGGTTGATGGAACGGCAGTCAAACACGTCGCAGTTGATGTTGTGCTTCTCGGCGAGCGTGTCCGCCGCTTCAAGCGCACGATAGAGCGTGGCGCCGATGGTGATCAGCGTCATGTCCGCACCGTCGCGACGTTTGGCCGGCGGTCCGAAAGGCACTTCGTAGTACCCCGTAGGCACTTCCTTTTCGAAAAGTTCGCCGATGTCGTATAGGCGTTGACTTTCGAAGAAGATAACCGGGTCGGTGCCGGCCAGTGCTGTGTTCAGCATGCCCTTTGCATCATAAGGTGTTGCAGGGAAGACCACCTTGAGTCCGGGGATGTGGTTGACCAGCGTGGTCCAGTCCTGTGAGTGCTGGGCGCCGTATTTGGAACCCACAGACACACGCAGCACGACAGGCATTTCCAGTAATCCGCCGGACATACCTTGCCACTTGGACAGCTGATTGAAGACTTCGTCACCAGCGCGTCCCAGGAAGTCACAGTACATGAGTTCCACGAGTGCGCGGCCGCCTTCGAGTCCGTATCCCACGGCGGTGCCGACGATGGCGGCTTCCGAAATAGGGGAGTTGAAGAGGCGGTGATATGGCAGGGCCTCGGTCAGTCCGCGGTAGCACGCAAACGCGCCGCCCCAGTCCCTGTTTTCTTCGCCGTAGGCGACCATGGTGGGATCTTCGTAGAAGCGATGAATGACCGCTTCGAAAATGGCGTCACGATATTGAACAACCTTGTTCTTCGAGACCGGTTTGCCGTCCACAATGCCAGCACGTGATTTCTTGGCGATGGCCTGCACGCGTGGGTTGTCCTCGAGCGGGATCAGGACCTCGGCCTTGCGGTCGTCCATCTTTTCACGTCTTTGGTTCGAAAACATCACGGTGTCGATGAATTCCGGCTCAATACGTGGTGAGATGTCGACATCGGCAGCCAGGCGGCAGGCACGCGCCGTAATGTCGCGAATGCCTTCGCGCTTTTTCTCAAGCCCCTTGCGGGTGAGTAGTTTCAGCGTGATCAACTCTTCGGCGTACCATTCGATCGGATCCTGTTCCTGCCACAGGCTGACTTCTTCCTTCAGGCGGTAGGAGGAGGCGTCCGATGGTGAATGGCCGGAGTAGCGATAGGTCACCGTTTCGAGCAGGACAGGGCCGCTGCCGTCTTCGATGATTTTGCGCTTACGACGGATAGCGTCGACAACGGCCAACGGATTGTAACCGTCAACGCGTTCGGCATGCATAGCATCGGCATTGACGCCCGCGCCAACGCGCGCCAGAACATCGTACGCCATGGTTTCGCCGGCGGTTTGGCCGCCCATGCCGTAGAAGTTGTTCATGAAGTTAAAGATGATTGGCAATCCGCCGCGGAATTCTTCATCCCAGAGGCTTGAGTACTGACCCATGCCCGCGAAGTTCATGGCTTCCCATGTGGGTCCACAGCCCATCGATGCATCACCGATATTGGCGATGACGATACCCGACTGACGGTTGACCTTCTTAAACAGGGCCGCTCCGGCTGCAATGTCGGCCGATCCGCCAACGATGGCGTTGTTAGGGAAGATGCCGAACGGCGTAAAGAAGGCGTGCATGGAGCCACCCAGACCTCGGTTGAAGCCAGCCTTGCGTCCAAAAATTTCAGCCAATGCACCGTAAACGAGGAAGTCAGTGGCCAAATCTTTGACGCTGCCGGAGGAGTGCTTCTCGATGTTCTTGAGGCACTCGCCATCCATGTAGTTCTCCATGATGTAGGTCAATGCGTCATCATCCAGTTTATGGATGGCGGACATGCCTTTGGCGAGAATTTCACCGTGCGAGCGATGCGATCCAAGAATGTGATCGTCAATCGTCAGCAAGAAGGCCTGGCCGACGGCGGCGGCTTCTTGTCCCAGTGACAGATGGGCTGGTCCCTTGTGATCGTATTCAATGCCTTCGTAAACGCCTTCAACTTTGATGACGTTGAGCATCGTTTCGAATTCACGAATCAGCAACATGTCGTCGAGAATTTCGAGCATGGCCGCTTTTCCGTAGCGCTCGATTTCGCGTTCCAGTTTGGTGCGATAGCGGTTCAGGGATATGTCTGGGATCTGGATTTTACGCGCCTTGCGCTCAACCTTTGGGTCTACGATGTGTACCTTTGGCATAATGTTCCTTTGCTTTTGGGTTCGTTACGTTTCGATTCGTTCAATGCATTCCGATGAGCGTGTCGCGAATAATTTCTGATGTCGTGGGATGGGGGAAAACCATGTCCTCAATCTCGTCGACGCGGATTTCTGCTTCGATCATGGCGGCGGCGCCAAAAATCATTTCCGAGCAGGCGCCGCCGATCATGTGTACGCCTAACAGGGCGCGCGTCTCGGCGTTGATCACCACTTTCACCATGCCGCGGCCGTCGGCGTGCTCGGCTAAAAAGCGGCCGTTGGCGCCCATGGGCATCTTGCCTGTCTTGACCGCGATGCCGCGTTCTTTGGCTTCGGCTTCGGTCAGGCCAACGGTGGCCACTTCGGGATTGGTGTAAATCACGCCCGGGATAGCGTCGTAGCGCATGCGGTCAGCGCGTCCGAGGATGTTGTGGACAACCACTTCGCCCATACGTGACGCAGAATGTGCCAGCCAGGTGCGGCCGGTGGCATCGCCGATGGCGTACACGCCCGGAACGTTGGTGGCACAGCGATCGTCGATGCGGATGCCGCGTCGATCAAAGTCGAGGCCGATGCTCTCAAAGCCCATGCCGTCGACGTTCGGCACGCGGCCCGTTGACACAAGGACCTTGTCGGCAGGGATGGACTGTGATGCACCGTCGATGGAGAAGGTGACCTCGGTTGCGCTGATCGATTCGACACGAGCGCCGGTATGCATGGTAACGTT
>JAPKCZ010000244.1 GCA_028822745.1 Kiritimatiellia bacterium
AACGTGCCTTGGATTTTTTTCTGGCCTGCGAGCTATGAATTTGAAAAGAATGCTTCTTTGGGTCTGGCGACCAACATCGTCGACCTTAATACTCAGGGCCAAAACGGCGCCGACAATTTAACCCACCGCAAGGTACTGTCAAAAGTGTACGGTGTAAGTGAGTGTGTAGGTATGTGAGGATTTTGGATGAGCGTAGTGACGCATTTCAGAGAGCTTCGGGTTTATCGCGAAGCAATGGCCCAAGGACTCACATACCCACGCACTCCCAAACCCACAAACACGGACAGAACAGCCCATCCACTTCAACGGCTTGATGAAACAATGGTTAACCCCGCAACTAGGGCAGAATTCTTGACAAAACCCACCACAACAGGAAAACGGAATGAAAAACGACTGCACCACCACAAAAGCCATCCGACACACCATCGCCGCGGTCGCGGCCATGCTCATAGCAACACCTCTTCTTGCTGCCGATAAGGTTGACTTCGGAAAGGATCTCTACCCCATTCTGAAAGACCGCTGCCTGACTTGCCATGCCGCAACATACACGGACGCCAAAAAAGGCCGTGTCAAGAAACCCAAAGGCGGTTTACGCCTGGATACCCCGGAATGGATTCAGAAGGGCTACGAAGATGATGACGGCATCGTCCATCAGGTTGTCGTTCCGGGCAAACCCGACGACAGCGAGTTTTACACCCTGACCACCCTCGACCCCGATCATGACGACATTATGCCCGCCAAGGGCGACCCGCTGACCCAAGCGCAGCAGGGCTTGATTAAGGCGTGGATCGCACAGGGTGCCGAGTACGGCGGCTTTCAGGCGCCGGAATACATCAATCCGAAAGCAAAGTAGTTGGCGCACGTTGATCCGAGCGCACCACAGACGGTGCGCCCGGCGATTGCGCATCAGTCGACCTGATGCGACGCCATGGTGTACGTCTTTTCAGGCGTAAAGCTTGCGTCGCGCAACATTTGCAACCCTACCTCCATCGCTTTATCCACACATAACGGGTACGCGAAGGTCACACCAAGAATGCCGTCTTTGACGTACTTTGCCCCTTCTTCAGGAAGTCCGTCCACGCCAACGAATGCCATTTCGGTTTCGCGACCCTTTTCTTTGGCCGCGAGATAAGCGCCATAAGCCATCGGATCGTTGTGCCCATAAACAACATCAATCGTGCCTGGGCCATTGGCGGTGAGTGCTTCGGTCATGCGGTCCATCGCTTCCGGTTGAAACCAATTGGCCACAGCCGAATGCACAACCTTAATCTCCGGATGTTTATCCAAAACGTCATGCGCGCCGCCGTGCCGGTTGATGGCGCCTTCGACACCTTGACTACCCAGCAATTCGACAATCGTCCCTTTTGGCGACCCATTCTTCTTGGTTAGATAGTCGACGATCCACTGCCCAGCCATGCGACCAATAGCGCGATTGTCGCAACGAATAAAAGTTGTAAAGTTAGGCTCGACGATATCGCGTTCAAGACAGATCACTTTGATCCCAGCCGTCATTGCGTCACCCATTACCGCCGACAATGGTTCGCGTTCCAACGGGGCGATAATCAATAGATCCGGTTTCTGCCGAATGGCCATTTCGATCTGAGAGATCTGCCGATTGGCGTCCGCCTGACCATCCATCAGCACAAGGCTGATGTCGGGCTCGGCATCGCACAGTTCCTTTAACTTTGCGTTCTGCGCAGCACGATAAGGCTCGGCATTGTTACACTGACTAAAGATGACGGTGAACGTGTCGTCTGATTTGGCGGGTCCACCGCAACCAACCAGCATCCCCAAACTCAAAAACACCATAAGGCCTGCGATGATCTTCATAGTCATTTCCTATTTTGCGTTTTACTAATCTCGCGAGCGCCGCATCTGTAGCGCAACAGCGAGAACAATTATAACCGCCTTCAAAACGTACTGCACATTGGCATCCACGTTCTTTAACCCCAAAATATTGATGACCGTGCCCATGATCAACACGCCCAGTACCGTTCCCGAAATCGACCCCTTGCCACCGGCCAGGCTCGTACCACCAATCACGACCATGGCGATGGCATCCAGTTCGTAGGCAACAACCATATTGGCGTCGCCTGTACGCGTACGCGCGCACATCAATAAGCCGGCCAGACCCGCCATGACGCCGCTAAGCGTATAGACCGCCAGTTGCACACGACGAAGCGGTAGCCCTGCATAACGCGCCGCGACAGGGTTGTCGCCAACCGCGCGAACATAGCGGCCAAACACGGTGTACCGCAACACCACAAAGAACACCAGCGTGGCCATCACGAGACACCCGATCATGGTGACTTTGCTCGAAAACTGCTCCCCGAATGCCCAGGCAACCGTATCGTGGTCGACACCCAAGCCGATTCGATTGTTCGCAGAAAGCAATTTGGCCAGTCCGCGAAAGCCAATCATGCCGGCGAGCGTGATAATGAACGGTTGAATTCGCATCGTCGCGATCAGGCCGCCTTGAATAAGGCCCGCCAATCCGCCAACGAGAATCGCCACCGCGACAGCCACGGCCATGTGTGCGCCGGACGACATGCCCGGATTCCATCGGGTCAGCACCATCGCCGTACACACCGAACTCAGCGCCAGAATACTGCCGACGCTCAGATCGATCCCGGCCGTCAAGATCACGAACGTCATCGCCACCGCCATGATCGCCACCGGCGCATTGCTACGTAGCAAGTCCGTCAGGTTACCGGGCTGCATGAACAGCCCGTCGGTGAGCACCGCACCCAGAACAACCATGAAGATCAAGATGGCCCATTCTTTGTAAGCGACAATCGTGCGCACGACGGAGGTCACAATGATGGCTCAAACTGATTTATGGGTGTCGCGGCATAGTGCATAATTTCTTCCTGACTCGTTTGATCGGAAAAGAGCGTCGCTGCCAGGCGCCCCTGATTAAGCACAAGAATTCGGTCGCAGCAACGCAATAATTCCGGCAACTCAGAGCTGACCATCAAGACCCCTTTTCTGTCGGCGGCCAGATTTTCAATGATTTTGTAAATATCCTCTTTGGCCCCCACGTCAACACCGCGTGTTGGATCATCTAGAAAAAGAATGTGCGGATTCTGCATGAGCCAACGCCCCAGGAGGGTCTTTTGCTGATTTCCGCCGCTCAACGAAGACACGGGATGATTCGGTGATGCGGTTTTCAGGCGGGTACTCTGCTGCTGATCCTGATACGCGCTGCGCTCTGCGCTTGGGCGCACAAAGCCGGCACGCTGCATATGATGCAATCCCGCAAGGGTCATGTTTTCTTTCACGCTCATCTGCATCATCAAGCCCATGCCTTTGCGGTCTTCCGGCACAAAACCCGTGCCATGCATCATCGCTTTACGCGGGCCCGACGGCGCATAGGGGCGCCCCTCGCAAGTCACCGTGCCGCCAAGGTGGCGATCCAGCCCAAACAGAGCGCGCCCGACCTCGCTACGCCCCGAGCCAACCAGCCCCGCCAACCCAATAACCTCACCACAATGCAGCGTGAAATCGATATCGGTAAGCGCCGCCGTACACAACCCTCGGACGTCCAGCAACGCCGTGTCGGTGGCGTGCCTCGGGTTGCGCAGCAATCGGTCAACGGGGCGCCCGACCATCATCTGAATAAGCGCATCCATGCTCGTATCGGCAACCACTTCTGTGCCGACAACCTCGCCATCGCGCAGGACCGTGACGCGATCGCACACACGAAAAATTTCATCCATTTTGTGACTGACGTAAATGATGGCCACGCCTTGCGTTTTCAGCTGCTCTATCAGTGCGAATAACGTTTCGGCGGCGTCTTCGGTCAACGAGCTGGTGGATTCATCCATCACCAGAATATTGGCGTCCATGCTCAGGGCGCGTGCAATGGCAACCAATTGCTGGTGACCGATGGGGAGATCATCCACCTTACGTGCCGATGGCACATCAAGGCCGACTTGGTCCAGAAAGGGGCGACAGAACGTATCCAATTGCTGGCGGCGCACCCATCCGCCCTCATGGCAGGCATGATTGCCGATGGCCATATTTTCGGCCACGCTGAGCTCAGGAAAAAGATCTATTTCTTGAAAAATCATCGCCAAACCAGCCGCTTGAGCACGCTGCGGGTTCGCAGGAACAAAAGGCTCGCCCGCGATCGTGAGTTCACCACTGTCGGCATGCAACACCCCGGCCAAAATTTTCCCGAAGGTCGACTTACCTGCACCGTTTTCGCCCATCAACGCGTGAACTTCGCCGGGGTACAGGGTGAATTGGGCATTCTTGAGCGCATTCACCCCCCCAAAATGCTTGCTGACGTTTACGGCACTCAGAAGCGGCGTGGATTTGGCTTCAAGCGTGCTGTTCATCGCGGAGAGGTTTACCCTTTCTTCGTCAAAAACTCGACGACAAGAGTAACAACGGGCACGGCAAGACCAA
>JAPKCZ010000245.1 GCA_028822745.1 Kiritimatiellia bacterium
GACCGCGAGGGCTTCGCTTGGTCCAATACGCTTTTGCAAGTGAACGGCGGACAATTTTTGGGTGCACCTGAGGTTTTCCAGTGTGAAGCCTTTGGCAACGCGACCCTTGTCGTTGTTCTCGACGACGCCGATCAATGGGTTGACGCGATAGCACGTTGTGAAGGCAGCTTGACGGGCAGCATCTATTCCGCTGGCGATGGCAGCGAAGATGCACTTTACGATCAGATCGCGCCAGCGCTGCGCGCGCGGGTGGGGCGTCTCTTGAACGACAAAATGCCAACGGGTGTCGCGGTGAGTCCGGCCATGCAACACGGCGGGCCATTCCCCGCCAGCGGGCATCCGCATTTCACCGCCGTCGGTTTTCCGGCATCCTTACGTCGGTTCACCATGTTGGCCAGCTACGATAACGTCCGCGCGCATCGCCTGCCGCCCGTTTTGCAAGATCCTGCATAGCGCGAAGCGTCCGAGCCTCGAGCGTCCTGTCCGTCGGCGCCACGAGCGCAGCGAGGGCGACGTAGGGAGCAGGAGGTGATTCTCTTGTCCGAGGCCAGGGCGCGTCTCCCAACCAGACCTCTTCCCCAGGTGCGTCGAGATTGACGTCGGCGGCAACTGGACGGTGCGCAAGCCTTGGCTGGTATCGACCTTGAGTGCCTTGGGCGCGTGCGATTGGCGGATGAAAAATTTGCGGCAGCGGGGTCCGAATCAACGGCGAAAATTTACGTGTTCTTTGAGTAGACAAGCACGGATGAGAGTGGGAGGATAAGGCCGTGTTGCTCTGTCGGGTAGCACCCCCTCCGGGTGATGACAGATCTTGTAATGTGTACATAAACGAAATGGACGTGTAGTGAAAATTATTCAAATTGGTGTAGGTGGGTTTGGGCAAAGTTGGTTGAACACGATTGCAAAGAGTGATGTCGCTGAGATGGTGGCGTTGGTGGATCTAAGCGAGGACGCACTCACCGCGGCCTGTGAGGAGCACGGATGGCGTTCCGAGATGTGCTACACCGACCTGACAGAAGCGCTAGCCAGCACCGACGCTGATCTGGCGGTCGTCGTGACCCCGCCAGCCTTTCATCGTGGCCCGGTGATACAGGCGATGGAAGCAGGGCTCGACGTACTGAGTGAAAAGCCCATGGCGGAGTCCCCGGAAGACTGCCGGGCGATGATGCAGGCCGCGGCTGATCTGGGGCGTACGTATACGGTGAGCCAAAACTACCGTTACAACCCGGCCATCTATACGATGGCGCGCGTGATTCAGGAGGGGCTGATTGGTGAGGTCGGCCAGGTTAAAATTGATTTCTACAAAGGTGTCGACTTCGGCGGCGGATTCCGCCACGAGATGGACAATCCCGTACTCGTCGACATGTCGATTCACCACTTCGACATGATTCGCTTCATCACCGGACTCAATCCGGAGACGGCGCGCGGCTCTGCGTGGAATCCCAGTTGGAGCAACTACGCTGGTGATTGTTCCAGTTCTATTCTCTTCACCATGAAGGGTGGGGCGCGGATCCTGTACAACGCCAGCTGGTGCGCCAAGGGGGACTTCTGCGATTGGAACGGACACTGGCAGATCGAAGGCGAGAAGGGCACCCTAATCTACGACAAGGATGTCGTGACACACATCCCGATCGACGGCCTTTATAAACCGGGCGAGCCCGTCACGCTCGAGCTCGACACCATGGAAAAAATGGGTCAGGTGTGGGTGTTGAACAATCTGATCGAATGTCGCGCTAGTGGAGCCGCACCCCAGACGGTATGCACGGACAACATTCAAAGTATTGCCATGGTTTTTGCTGCTGTAGAGGCCGTTGAGAGTGGGAAGGTTGTTCCTGTCGCGGTCTGAAGCGAATCTCCAGATTTAGTTTTGCAGAAAGAGGAGGATAGACCGTGAGGCTGACCGCTGAAGAGAGACTGAAATGGTGGCATGAGGCGCGTTTTGGGATGTTCATTCACTGGGGGCTGTATGCGAGTCTGGCCGGTGAGTGGAAGGGCCAGAAGACCCCTGGCCTCGGTGAATGGATCATGCGTGATCTCGAGATCCCAGTGGATGAATATGAGCCACTGGCGAAAAGCTTCAACCCGGTCAAGTTCGACGCGGAGGCGTGGGCCGAGGTCGCCAAGCAAGCCGGCATGAAGTACCTGGTGATCACCGCCAAGCATCATGACGGCTTCTGCATGTTTGATTCACCGAGCAACCCCTACAACATCGTCAACCAAACGCCCTTCAAGCGCGACCCGATGAAAGCGCTGGCCGAGGCCTGTCGGAAGCGCGACATCAAGATGTGCTTCTACTATTCTCAGGCGCTGGACTGGCATGCAGAGGGTGGGGCCGGCCACTGGGATGAGATCGGCAGCGGTGAGGAGTGGCTTAGCTATGCACGTCCCCCCGAAGATTTTCAGGCGTATTTGGATAATGTGGTGAAGCCTAACCTGCGCGAGCTCTTGACGAACTAAGGTCCCATCGGGCTGATCTGGTTCGCTCCGCCTGTCATGATCGACAAGCCGCAGAGCGAGGATCTGCGTGATTTCGTTCATTCCCTGCAGCCGGAATGTTTGGTTAGTGGTCGTGTCGGTCACGATGTTGGGGATTACGGAAGCCTTGGTGACAACGAGCATCCGGCCGGTCGTGTCGAGGGTGCCTGGGAGACGCCCGCCACGCTCAATGACACCTGGGGCTTTAAGAGTCACGACGAAAACTGGAAGTCGCCGGATGACCTGCTTGAGCTGCTGGTTAATTGTGCCTCCAAAGGGGTCAACTACCTGCTCAATGTCGGTCCCACCGACGAGGGGGTCATTCCGCAGCCTAGCGTCGATCTACTCAAGCAGGTCGGGGCCTGGCTGGACCGCAACGGCGAGGCCATCTACGGGACCGATGCCAGCCCGTTTCCGAGCGATCCCGTCTGGGGACGGGTGACCTGCAAGGGCAACACGCTCTACCTGCTCATCAAAAAATGGCCTGCCGCGGACCTGAATTTGTGTGGGCTGCGCAATGCGGTGCAGTCGGTGCGTGTACTCGGGAATCCGGACGCCAAGGTCGCTGTGAGTCAGACGGGCGACACGCTCGCGCTTTCGCTACCGACGGCGGCCCCTGAGGCAATTGTCTCTGTCGTGGAAGTGGTACTGGATGGGGTCCCTGACGTTGAGTCTGCCATTATACAGGATGACGCTCTGATGACGCCGAGGTGAACCCTCGGTGCCAGCGCAACGGGTCGCCGATTCATTTTTCCCAGCGGATCCCTCCGCGTTTCCAAACGACAGACCCCGCGGGTGCCACGATTTGGTTTTGGTCCAATTGACCTCGCCGCGATTATCGCTTACGCTATTGCCTTGGTAATAATCTCGAGCCCTGCGCCCTGAAGACACTGGAGGCCCACATGTTAAGCACTGAGCAGATTGCGTTTTATCACGAACATGGCTACCTGCACATGCCCGCTGTTTTCACGGTTGATGAAACCGCCCAACTGCAAGAAGACCTCGACTGGATGATCAAGACCTGGGCCAACGTCGGCGTGGGTTGGACCGGGCCCTGGCGTAAACAGATCATGGACCTTGAGACAGAAGCCAAGAGCAAGCTGATCGCCATGCATGATTTGCATTTTTATGCACAGTCTTGGATGAAAGGGCTCACCAAGGCATCCATTGCTGAGTCAATGAGCCAACTGCTCTCGAGTGAATCCGAAGCGGCGAACGGCGGCGCCCCAGTCGAAATGCATCATTCCACCATGCATGTCAAACCCTGTCAGACCGGACATCCTTTCCCGATGCACCAGGACCATGCCTTTTACGGGCACGCCGACAACCGCTTCATCGACGCACTCGTGCATCTCGATGACACCGAACACGCGAATGGCGAAATCCGCTTCATTGACGGCTCACACAAACTTGGCTACCTGGAGCACATCACCTCCTTTGTTAATGACGCCGGTGAAAAGGAAGTCTGTACGCCCCACCTTGATCAGAATGTCTATCGACTGGAAGATACCGTTGCTGTGCCCGCCAAGGCCGGTGATCTGGTCATCTTCAACATCAACACGATTCACGGTAGCTACACCAACACCACCGAAAACATGCGCCGCCTCGTACGTGCCGGTTATCGGCACCCAGACAACACGCAGACCTTTGGGCAGTCCTGCGGTCGCCCGAGCCTAATGCTCAAAGGGCGTCGCGCACGCGCCGAGGACCAACTCCTCTTCGGCATTGAGGGCCCCACCAATGCCGCCGGCAACAGCGCTCATGATGCATTTGGAGTAAAGATGTAGCGCTGCCGCGTTGCATGGTGCGCCTACAGTACAAAGAATCCATGCCCGAACCGCTTAAACAAGTGCCAATCGGGACCGTCCAAAAGTAGGGCCTTTTCTCGAGCGAGGAACGAGCGGGGAAATGGCCCAACAACAGAG
>JAPKCZ010000246.1 GCA_028822745.1 Kiritimatiellia bacterium
TGTACGCGGGCGGTTGGATGAAAACACAATGTGGTCGACGGTGAGTGGCGCACTTGGGCTGACGTCGTCGAATCGACTGTTCACGCCAGGACCGAGGTTTATCGGTGGCCCCCAGATGCCGCCGAGGCGTTGTGACACCCACAGATCGAAGCCACCCAAGCCGCCGGGCCTATCGGATGCAAAAAAGAGGTAGCGCCCATCTGCTGATAAGTCGGGGTCGGTCTCATTGAAGGGCGAATTCAGTTCATCCAGAGCAACCGGATCGCCCCACGTAGTGCCCGTCTGTGAAATGGCATACAACTCGGAGCCACGCCCGGGAACATCGCGCGCGATGACCATCCGGGTGCCGTCACCACGCGTGGCCGTTTCAGCCTTGTCCGCAAGCGCGTTGAACGCTCCAGACACAACCCATGGACGCGACCAGAAAACATCGGGCAGAAAAAACAGCCAGGCGATCACCCACAGTAGTGCCACGGTTCCGAACAGCGCGAGAAGGACGAGATGCCTTTTGGCGCGTCCTCCTGAGCCCGCGCTACGCCGTGATAACAACTTCATGACAAATTCTCACAATTCACGAAAGCGGAAAACGAGCCGCCGCGACCAACTATTTAGAAGTGGTTGAGGTCTGATAGCCAATATGCGCCTCCCGCACACCGACCTGACGACAAGCAGCCGCCACATTGGCGACATCGCCGTGATAGGCCTTCGCGTCGCCCCGAATGAGGACCTTCTGTCCCGGATCATCCTTCAGGGCTTCTGCAACCCTCTCCTGAACGTCGACCAAGGTCGAAATGGTATCGCCAAACAGATAGGTCCCATCTTTACGAACGTTGATGACAACCACCTTAGGCGCAGAACTGAGTGTCTGGCCGCCAGCCACGTCGGGCAACGTTATGGACAGGTCACGCTCCTCCTGACGAAAGGTTGTCGTCGCCATAAAGAAGATGATCAGAATGAACATGACGTCCAGAAGCGACGACATATTGATCATGTCCGAGGAATCCTCGCTGGAGCGGGCTATCCTCATTCCGCTTTACCATGGAAATCAAAATAGGTGTTCATGAAGCCATGGCACATTTCGTCAATCTCATCGACCAGTGAGTCAACGCGTGAACTCAGATACTGAAACACGATCAACACCGGAATGGCCAAGGTCAGTCCGGCCGCGGTCGTCACCAAAGATTCATAAATGCCTTCGGCCAGCATATCGGCCTTGCCCATGCCTGCGATACTCGCGTTTTGAAATGCTGAAATCATGCCGTAGACCGTACCGAGCAAGCCCATCAACGGCGCCACGCTGGCAATCACCGCGAGGCCCTTCAAGCTTCGCTTGAGTTTGTCCACTTCACGGTAGGCTGCATCTTCGATCGCCTTCTCGACAATTTCCTCATTTCGATTCACGCGCAACATGCCCGCTTTGAAGATATCACCCACTGGCCCGCCGGCTTCTTCGCAGTGCGCCACCGCGTGGCGCGTATCATCGTCCCCGCCGTCGCTCTTGATCGCCGCCAGCAAGCCCGTCACAAAATCGGCAGGAATCACGCGCGAGCGACGCAAGCTCGCGAATCGCTCGGCCGCAATCGCCATCGCAATCACCGACATCAGTCCCATCGGAATCATGATCGGTCCGCCCTTCAAGATCAGCGCAAACAGACTCAGGCGTGAATCGACAGGCGACGTTTCTTCGGCGTTTACAATGACGTCCTCTGGCTCAGCCAACTCGGACACAGGTCCCGCGGCCACAGCTGGGCCATTTCCCGGTGGCAGTGGTGCCTGCGAAAGGCCGATTGTCACGACGGCTAACCAGAGCGCGCACATCACCATGAGCTTAAGATATATTCGTTTCATTATACGTTTACCTTTATGGGGCCAAAAGACTGCGGATCACGATAATCCATCACTTCGAAAGTTCGCCAATACGTTTCGCCGCAAGACTGGCCACATCGCTGTCAGGATACTTTTGCAACAGCAGCTCGTACTGATCGATAGCCAGGACGTTGTCCCCCTTCTGCTCCAGCGTGCGCCCCATCTCGAGCATCGCCTTGGAGACCCACGTCGGGAACGGGTACTTAACCTCAACGGTGAGCAGCGCTTTCAGTGCCTTGTCGTATTCCTTCATGGCAAAATGGCATTCGCCAACCTGAAACTGAGCGCGTGCCGCCGTTTCGTCAATGATCTTGGTTTTCAAGACCATGGCGTAAGCGCCCAGCGCGTCGCTGTATTGCTTCTTATTCTCCAACGCCCAACCCAACCCGAGGTGCGCCCGGCGCGTCCATTGACTCTTCGGATAGGTTTCGAGAAATTTATTAAAGGCGACCTCAGCGTCTTCCCATTGCGACGTCAAGCCCTTCACCTCACCCAGGCGCAGCCAAGCCATTTCCAAAAACTCAGCATCCAGCGCAGGCGTGAACGCCACGGCGTTTTCAAAATGCTCTCGGCTTCGCGTGTACTCCTTGCGCTTCAAAGCGGTTTGGCCGGCGTGGTAGTGCGCCAGACCAACCAACTCCGAACCGGGATCGCCCTGAATCAACGCTTCCAAAAGCTCGATGCCCTTTTCGGGCGCGTCCCCTACCGCATAGCACCAACCCAGTCGGTACTGGACCTGCGATCGCAAAGCGTCATCCTTTACACTACCCAAAAGCCGTTCCAAGCGCTTAATCGCAGGCTTACTTTTGCCAGCGTCGGACTCGAGTTCGCTCAATTCAAAGGCCGCGCGATCCGCAAGCGGGCTATCCGCGTGCGACGTCAGTAGCGCATTGTACTGCTTCATGGCCGTCGCGTTGTCCTTTAACCCCTTGGCGCACCATGCCCATTCGTATCGCGCGCGGTCAGCTAGCTCGCCATTCTTTTCGGCAATCACCTTGAACCACGGTGTCGCCTCTTTAAACTGCTTTGCTCGCGCCAGCGCGACACCAAGATAAAAACGACCAAAGTGTTCTTTGCTGTGGCTGGCGTACTCACGCAAATAGCCATTGAGATGCGAGATCGCACTATCAAACGACTCCTTCTTGATGTGCAACAGCCCCAACTGAAGTTTAGCATCGGCCACGGAGTCGGATTTGCTCTTCGTTTTGGCAACGATGTCGAATTGCTTTTCGGCGTCCGCGTCTTTGCCCTCCGCCAAATCGATCCAGCCAAGATAATAGGCAGCGCGCGTGAGATCGTCGCCGGCGTCATCCGCAGCGCGCACCTTTACCAAATGCTTGCGCGCCTCATCATACGCTTTGGATTCGTAGGCCATGCGCCCCAGTTCCACAAACGCTAGGCTGCGATGTGCGCTGTCCGAATGATTTTTGACCAACAGCCCAAAGGCCGCCGCCGCGCGACTCGCGTCGCCACCCTGCAATTCAGACAAGGCCGCCTTGGCAAGTGCCGTGTCCGCGTTGGCCGCCTTGGGTTGCGCAGCGGAAAAGGCCGTGAAAAGACTCGCCGCTTTGTCCCATTGCTCAAGATGGTAATGACAATCGGCTTGAATAAAATCCGTTTGCGCGAAAAAGGCATCCTTGCGCGATGCGTCCGGCAACGACTGCGCTTGGGCAAGCGCCTCTGACCACTTTTTCTGACCGTAAAGAATCTGGGCCAACCGCATCATGGCAGCAGCACGGTTTTCATGCTCCGTATACTGCTTCACGAAGCCCGTCAGCGTGGCCTGCGCCTTATCACCCGCACCGGTCAGGAATTGATTCTCCCCCAGGAGGAAAGTGACATCGGCGATGTTCGCGTCAGAAGCATGTGCCGCGACAAACGTCGTACAGACGACCAGGCTTTCCTTATGTTTTCCAGCACGATGCAGACAGACGGCTTGAAGGCGCCGGGCATCCGATGCTTGTTCCCACGTCGCATCCAGCGCGACCACACGCGCAAAAACGTCCGCCGCGGGTGCGAAACGCTCCGCCGCCATCGTCGCATTGGCATAATCAAAAAGAATCTCCCGGGGTGCCTTGGGATCGTCCACGAGAGGCTTTAAGACGTCAGCGGCTTGCTTGAAATTGCCCGGGCGCGAATAAGCGCGCGCCAACCAAAGCACCGCATCACTGTCGCCCGGCGCTGATACCAACGCTGCCCGCAGTGCCTTTTCGGCATCCGCGTAGTTCTTCTGCTCGAGATGGCAGCGCCCGAGATAAAGTTGCGATTGTGACGCAAGTGCATGTTTCGAATACTGATCAAGAAACGCACTGAAGGTTTTGGCAGCCTCAGGAAAAGAGGCGCGAACGAATTGCGTAAAGCCGAGGCGAAACAGGGCTTGGTCTTGGAACGCGCCACCCTCGCTCTGAGACGCGCGCAAATAATGGGCCTCGGCCTTTTCGGTTTGCCCCACTTCGCGTTCACATTCGGCGAGCAGGAAAACGGCCTGATGCTGAAGACCCGGATCCTTGATCTCCTCA
>JAPKCZ010000247.1 GCA_028822745.1 Kiritimatiellia bacterium
CAGGATCTTCGGGGAAAAATGGATACACCACCCAGAGCGACAGCACGGCAAACACGATTCCCACGACCAACTGTTCAACAACAACAGCCAACTGGAAACTTAGCTGTCCGGCAGCCGATATCAAAGTAACCCCAATGGTTAGAAATGTACCGACCAGCGCCTTCCCTTTATGCACACAGAGGTAGTTACTCAGCAACAAACCTCACGCAACCAAAACCAGAGCTGTTGCAGGATAGTGCATCAACAAGGGAACAAGCATCAGTCCGATGCTTGTTGTAAGCAGGACGAGTAGCACAAATCCGATCAACGCCTTCGGTTTCATCGGCGGCGAAAGCGTCGCTACCAACAGTAGAGCAAACAGCGGCGCCATGAACGGCATCTCTCCGCCCATGGCATAGCGGATCGCGAGCGACAGACCAACGGTAAGGCTCAGACGAAGAATACGTCTGATCGCAAGTGGCATGTCAGAAATCCCTCAAGCTAGTACGCATAGGACAGATAGCTCATTAAGCGGATATACAGTTTCCCGAGCAGACCGATGACGCCGTGACCTTCCGCATAGACCGTGACCGAGTCCTGTCCGCCAATGCGAAGCGACTGCATAAGGTCATCATCCTGATTGACATCAAAACCAATGATCACAGGAAAGCGCTGGGATTGGCGCAGCCAGTCCCGGTCATTGTCAATGCTCGGCAACGACCCCGGAGCTGGCGGACGTTTAGTAGCTGCCGACGCCAGCACGCCAGCCGGCTGAAGCGCCCTTTCCAAGAGGACCTTGGCGTTTTACCGAGAGAACGGGTCATCCGGCAGCGCATGAAGGTCGCGATCGACCAGCGACGCTAAGCATAGGCAACGCTGAGACTCGGCAAAGCATCACAGGGGTCATCCATAGGGACGGCTAATGGATGACCCTTACGCCCCTCACATTTCGTCTGCACCATTTGGAATCAGTTCAGTTTGAGATACTCGACGATGTCGCGAATCTCCTGACCTGAGAGACCAAACTTACTTCCGGGTACCATGAGAGACGTCTCGAGTGTTTTTCGGGCTAGCACATCCGCTTTGTCAACGACGACGTCATGTCCTCCGAACACGCGAATGACCAGAGGATCGCCCTCCGCCTGCATGAAGCCTTGAAGGCGCTTGTTGCCTTTGACGGTCAGTTCGGTGCCTTTGAAACCGTGTGCCAGATCAGCGGATGGCTCCAAGATGCCGCGCAGAATAACCTCACGCGCCTGACCGCGTCCCCAACCGGTCAGCGCAGGCCCGAACTCAACGCCGACCGAACCAATCTGGTGACACACATAGCAACGTCCAAGCGCCATTTCACCACGCTCGGCGTCACCCGCCAGCGCCAGAATGGCCTCGGCTGAGGGCAGATCACGGTCTTCTCCCAGCCTCTCCGGCGCAAGCATGTCAGCATAGACCGTAGGTCCGGACGGTTTCCCGTTAAGCATATCAACAGGTTTGTAGCTGGACCAGATGCCCTGGGCACGCTTAGCGACAAACGCTCGGGCAAGCGTTGAAGTACGGTCCGTACCCGCCTTGGCAATCTTAACCATGGCCTCGGCAGCCTGACGCGCCTCAATTAAGCTGATGGAGAATAGCATCGCCCGTCGTGTGGCCTCATCACGGGCAGGATCCAGCGCCCAGCCTTCAAGTTCAGGAATGGCACTGACGGGTTGCAGGCGCCACACCAGGTTGGCGTAGACCGGATCAAAGCCAGTCTTCCCCTGACGTGCCACTTTGAGGGCAGCGTAAATATTCTCCTCTTTATCCGTACAGGCAATGCCGAAGGCTTCAACATAGTAACGATCGACGCCATCATGCCCGTTCGCCAGGTCCATCAGGATATCTTTGCATTGTACAAAGGGGATATAGCGTAAGGCCAAGGCGACTTCACGACGTACCGTTGCGTCCTTGTCCTTTGCCAGCGAGGCAGCATGCAGCAACACGTCCTGTCCCTCATGGCGCAGCGCCCGGAAAGCGGCAATACGCATTTGCGGGTCAGCGTGCAACAGTCGCTGCTCGACGGCCTTCAGGCCGGCAGGTCCCAGTTTGGCCAATAGCCATATGGCACGCGCCTGAATGTAGGGGTTGGGGTCAGCGAGCAACGCTTTCACGGCCGCAACGGAAGCTGCGCCCCCCGCTTCAAGTTTGGCGCGTCCCAGTTCGCGTACGTTCGGCGCAGGACTCTTCAACGCCGTGATCTGGCCGGCGATCGTATTCAGATCGAATGTTGGAATGGAGAGCTTGGCTCCTTTGGGAGCGATACGATAAATAGTACCCGTCTGTTCCGCATCACGTGTGCTGTGCCCACCGACACGATAGTCGAACCAATCGGCGACATAGATTGCTCCGTCAGGGCCAATGGCAACGTCACTCGGCCGAAAAAGCGACATGTGGCCCGCATTACCGCCTGCATTGCGAAAATCGACCCCGGCAAAAATGCCCTCTGGATTCGTCGTCAGAAAGATGTCGCGTTCCGGCAATGTCAGACCGGCCCCTTTCGCTTGAGGGTGATAGCCGAACAGTGTGTTTCGGGCAGGCTCGCAGTTGATCACGTAGCCGCGCAAGGCATTTTCCATGATCCCATTCTCATAGACCGCAATGCCCGTTGGCGCACCACCCCCATAGACATCGCCCGCCGGCACAACGCCCGGGTCTTCCTGACGCCACTCCGCGACGGGGGTCGCCTGACCACCGACCTTATCACTGTGCCATTTGCGCAGTCCATTTCGAGAACTGTAGCCCATGTTTCCGTATTCCATCAGCCAAGCTGTACGACATGCCGGTGGATCATCGTTATCGTTCTGGAACACATCCCCAAACGAGGTGATGGCTTGTTCATATGAGTTTCGGAAATTGTGGCCAATGGGACGCAAACCGGTGCCGTCCGCGTTCATGCGCAGGGCCACGCCGCCCACGTACACCTGCCCGTCCGAACTGGGTTTACCAGACACACCTCTGCTCGAATAAAGGCTACCGGCATTGAGGTGCCAACCCTCCTTATCCGTGACACTCGAGCCCTTGTTGCCGTGGTTGAAATACCATTGGCCGCTTGGACCCACAGTTACAGAATGCAGACTGTGATCATGGTTCCGACCATCGAATCCTGTCAGAAGAACGTCGCGTGTATCAACGCCCTCGTCGAAAACCGCATTGCGATTCACATCCGTAAAGACAATCAGATCCGGAGGCTGTGAGACAATCACTTTGTTGTCAACCACGGCAACACCCAGCGGTGAGACCAAATTCTTGCTTTGAACAAACACGTGAGATGTCTCGGCGACACCATCACCGTCTGCATCCTCAAGAACGACGATTCGATCGCCTTCCGCGCATCCTTTTCGTCCTCGATAGTTGCGCCCTTCGGCGACCCAGATGCGCCCCTTTTCATCAATATCCATATTTGTAGGATTGAAAAAGAGAGGCGATTTTGCCCAAACGGTGATCTCGTATCCCTCAGGGAGGGTAAACATGTTGGCCGGGAGATAAGCAATGCTGTCGGCTTTCTGCTTCGACGCTGCTGCGACAGGCGCCTTGATATCAACCGCCACCCCGGGCGTTTTGGGTGTAATCACCTTACTTGTGAATAAAGGAGATCCGGGCTTACCGGCTTGAGCACCCGGAGCCGAACCGGATGCAAGCAGGGTAACGAGAAGAGTAAGAACAGCACGATGCATGGGAATAGTAGATCCTTTGTTTACCAACATGGTCTTCAGGCGCATCAGAACTTAGACCGTTCTGTATCGACTAAAGCCGTATCAACTGAATGTTTCTGAACTCGACCAGCCAATAGGGATTTGCTTTCCCTAAGTTCCAGACAACACGTCTGCCGGGCCACGTAAAGTTCCCAATTAGCGACTGGACGATACGCCAAACCGGCACCCTAGGTCAAGAGCTCGGCCGACTGGTGTGGGTGAAGGCGAATCTCAACGGATCTGGATTTGGTTTGTTAAGGGTGTTGATGCAGGGGCGGAGAGTTGTGATACTGTTTCGAAACGAAGCTACGAAAGACATCGAACACATGAAGATGATAAGACTGAAAATACTTGGTGTGGCACTTCTGGCGACGACTGTCGTTGCCAATGCTGAACTGCCGGCAATTGAGCTCACGCCTGAGTGGGTCGCCACGATTCAAAAGGCCGCACCGGAAAAACCGGCCGTATCGGCGTTGAAGACGCGCAAAGCTCTGCTTTTTTCCGCCATGACCGGCTTTAAGCACTGGTGCACCCCTCACACCGCTGAGATGCTAAAAATCCTTGGAAAGAAAAGTGGCGCCTACGAAGTGGTCGAAAGCAATGATGCGAATATGTTCGCCCCGGAGAACATCAAGCAGTTCG
>JAPKCZ010000248.1 GCA_028822745.1 Kiritimatiellia bacterium
CCCTTGTTATCGACGGTCATGCCGACCCACGAGCCTTGCGTGCCCTTGTCGACATCGTAGATTTTCTCGACCTTAAAACCTGGAAGCGTCGTGACGGCGGGCGTCTTTGGAGTCGCCTTTTGAGCGTTCTGGCTCGCGCCTTGCGAATTCTTAAACACGGGCCCCCAAGGCGCTGAACCATATTTGGCCACAGCGACGGCCTGATGCCATTCACCCTTTGGCGACTGGACCTGCCAACTCGTATCACTGACAATGCTGCTTTTACCCATTTTCAGCGACAACACGAATCCTGCAATTCCCCCCTCGTTGCTGGACTCTACCAGAATGGTGTTTTCGCCAACTTTTAGGAAATCTCTGATATTCGGATTCTTCTGAGCAACTTTCCAATCCGCACCTGAAAGAACCTTTTTCCCATTGATCGACAGCGAGTACCCGTTGTCGCAAGACGCCATAAGAGCGGCTTTCTTAGGAACAGCCTTCAGCGCGAAGGTTTTCTTGAAATTGACGCGTTCCGTCTTCGCGGGGCTCTGTTTCCAGATCCAAAACGGCTCATCCGCAGAGGCGACGCTCGAAAACACAAGAAACACCAAAAGATTAAAAAGACCCAAACGCATAAAGCATCTCCATAGTAGTATTTACATCAGCAAACCAAGAAGGTTGGGCATCCTACAGCAGAAATGCAAAACAAAACCTTGAGTCGGTGGCTTTTGATTTGGAGATGTCACGTTCTACGCCGCCTCCCGCGATCAGAATGACAACCTATTTCAGGACGGGGCCGATTGAGTCTTCTTGTCCGCCGTAATCAGCGAAGCGCGAAGGAGGAGCGCTCTTCGCCGCCTTCTGTTAATCGTTGGGGTTTTCCTATAATCGTTGTTTGGTCGCAAGTAACTGTTTCTTAAGATTTCCATGTTTCACATCCTAGACGGATACAGTGTCATCGATGGCGATACAGGTGGTTAGGCCTCTGGGCGCTATACTGTACCACCGCCGACGTAGAAGCAGTACAGACCGTTGCGAGTGCCACAAACCTCATGCTCCTAATTTGGTCACGTATTCTAATATTTCCATCATTTCAGTTACTTAGAAAAGTACCCAGTCGCCCACTTGTCGATTGCAGGCAGGTTGCGGAATGACGTCCGCGACGCCCGCGGAGGTGGCCGATGTGCCGTTCATCCTCCTTTCGATGAAGCGACCCATTGTCTCGTAGTAGAGATGATCTGTCCGTAGAACGCATCGGCTTCTTCCAAACGTGCACCAATGACACGGTCGAGCGACGTGGGCGGGATTCGAGGCATCTGGCTCGAAACGAAACTGGCCGAGAGACTCGTGTTGGAGCGTTAAGCCCTGCGCGCCGTTGCGCTCAATGCGCGGTTTCAGCGTGCAGCCCTCGTGGCGACCGAACCCAGCTTCACGACGTCCATGCTGGAGCGGATTTCCATTCCCATGGCCTGCTCGGTAACGCCCAGCGACTCGATCATGTTGCGCTGACCTTGAGCCGTGGCGCCGTTGTCCGATCCCATGGCCGGCACAATGAAGGGGCTTGCCCCCTGAGCCTTTAGCCAGTCCCCAGCGGCACGCGTAATGACGTCGATATTGGCTATACCACGACTGCCGGCCGTGATGGCAATTTCGCCATTGGGGATACGCAAGTCGGCGGCGTCCAAAGAACGCGCCACCTCCGCCGCCACGTCCACGAGCGGTTTCGACACACGCTTCTGATGTACTTTATAGAGCTGCATGCGCATGCCTTATTTAAATAAGAACGATCATAGAACTATCAAAGAATCGTCCATAGGGAAAGGCCAGAGGCGCTACCTTAAGGGCTTCCAGCTAGGTTTCTGCGGCACTGTTAAGAATTTTACAGAAGGTCACAAAGGACGCAAAGTTTCGGCCGACGTGTCGGCCAAAGGTGTCGTGGAGAATAAGGGCTGCCCTTCGTGTCCTTCGCGACCTTCTGTGAAATTCTTAAGGGAAAAAGGAACCATGCTGGAATCCCATAAACGAATGGTATTCTGGCCTGTCCTTTTTCACGCCTTATTCACGATGATAGCGTGACTTGGCATGGACGGTTTCCGAATACAACTGCGGCATTTCATTCTGAACGTCCCAACCATCGCCTCGGTTGCCCCGAATCTTGACTCAGGACCGGGGTTCTTCTAAGCTTTCAACACCTCAAAGGCATCTTCAGACCGGCCGCAGGTGAGTTTCCGAGAAAGAAAACTTTTATCAGAGAGTACCCATTGCGAATCAGAACCGAAAATCGACTTTGTGCAGTGATTCGGGGGCATGCCAGAGATTGTATTTGAACGACAGACGGGGCGATTGCTGGAGGCGGGAAACGCACAGGCCTGGACGGACGCCATCGCAGAGGTGAATCGTAAAGCGTTGCTGGCAGAACAGTGGGGCGACGCAGGCTTTGACTGGCTGCGCGCGCATGTGTCGGTTGCGGCGTGGAACCGTGCGTTCGATGCCGTCGTGAAACGTGCACTGCCGCAGAAAGAACAAGCATGAACAGTCGTCCGAAAATCGCCATTCTGTACCCGCGTACGCAAAGCCAAGGGGGCGCACTTTCTGTCACGGCCTGGATGATCCACGCCTTGCAGAAGCATTACCGAGTGATCATGGTCAGCCTCGATCGCTGTGATGCGGAACGCTTGAACCACGCTTATGGCACGGCCATCAAGACCGACAGCATCGAGTGGGTGTCTCTCGAAGCACGCCACCCTCGCTGGGCCGCGTTTCTGGTCCGCCTCAGCATGAACACGGTCGATCAATACATCATGATGCGCTGGGCCCATCGCGGCTTTCCTGAGGACGTGACACTACTGTCCGTAAATAACGAGATGAGCTTTGGGCGCCGCGGGCTTCAGTACGTCAATTTCCCCATGCTGACGATTGGGCGCCGCGACCTTGCACGGTTGGTCGGGCAAACGGGTTCTTGGTCGAAAGACTTCATGGGGCGCGTCTGTCGTGTTGTACTAGGCGTTCGCCACGATGACTTGCGCATAAATTACACGGTGTGCAACAGCCAGTGGGCACGCGCGGCTTATGAAGAGTACTACGGCGAGGGCGTCGCGGCGGGCTGGCTTTACCCGCCCTGTACACAGGCGGGTGTGCCGTCGCACGAAGATTGGTGTAAACGGGAGAGCGGCATTGTCATGCTAGGGCGTCTCGTGCCGAAAAAGCGCGTCGAAGACGGGCTCCGCACGGTGCAAGGCCTTCGCGATATGGGGCACGACCTGCACGTGCATCTCGTGAACAGCGGAGGGGATGCCTCGTATCGCGCGCAACTCGAACATGACTTCGGCCAAAGTGACTGGGTGCACTTTGAAGACAACACCAGTCGTGAACGCCTTCTAGAACTTGTCAGCCAACATCGCTATGGCATGCATTGCAATCACAGCGAACACTTCGGCATGGCGACAGCGGAAATGAGTGGCTCGGGCTGCCTCGTTCTTGGTCACAATTCGGGGGGCACATGCGAAATTTTGCCCGACGCCGCCCAGCGTTACAATACGCTTGAGGAGGGTCTAGAGCGACTGTTGCGCCTGCACACCGACCCCGAGCTGCAGAGGCGTTTGTTGGTGCTCAACCGAGAGCATTCGCGCATGTTCAGCGCCGAGGCCTTTCAGCAGCAGTGTCTCGCATGGGTCGGCGCGTTTTTTGAGGATCCTGATACGCAGGCGCCCATCCAGCAAGGGACCGTGCTGGATCCGCCGCCACGTTTAGCGTTGGACGTCGCCTAGAAGAATCAAGTGTTCGCGCAAGATCGGCGAGAACACCTCACGCCCGCGCGCATTCAAGTGGAAGGCATCGCAGGTAATCGACGATCATGAAATGCATCGTAGGCCGAGGTGTGTGGAAACATAATTACCGCCACGGGAATCGAGAACTCGCGTTGCAGTTGGCCTAACGCTTCGATGGCGAAGCGGTCGACGGTGTAGTCCGCCGCGAGTTGCCATAATCATTTTTAGGCACGATGAAAGCCGAAGAAGTCAAAGGCAAGATCTACCCGAGTGCTCAAACCGCACGGGCACAGATTTTCGCCTACATCGAGACCTTCTACAACACCAGCAGGATACACACCAGCCTGGACGGGCTCTCGCCCTGCCAGTACGAAGAGCAGAGCTTTACTCTGGAGAACGAAGACACTACAACAGCTTTGGTCAATTTGACCAATTAAGAGAAAAGACTGTCCACCGAAACTGGGCAACCTCACATCCCATAGGCCAAAGAAAAGATTTACCACCCGCTACGCTGGAGACACGGAGGCACAGAGAAAAGTACAGGAGAAACAGCCGCGGGGGACCCCGGCGGCAGACTCTCCTGAAATATTCCTA
>JAPKCZ010000249.1 GCA_028822745.1 Kiritimatiellia bacterium
ATCGTAGGGAATATTGTCGTCGTCGGTATCGAGCACCAGCTTTGCACCATGCTCCAACGCATAAAGATATCCCAGGTTCTTGCGACTGTAATGTCGCGTGGGAATCAAGCGTGCTAGCTCGCCGTAGCGTTCTTCCTGCTGCGCAATGCTTAAGTACTCCGTGCCCTCGAGCGCCCAGTCAGCGGGAGTCTTCGTATCGCCCACCACGACCGTGTTCCAGCCCGCCTCGCGCATGGCGGCAAATTTATGTAAGGCCGTCGTCGGGGAATTGATCGTCGTAATGATGATCCATTTATCGGCGTTCATATAAGCTCCGGTTCTCTATTAATCCACGTGAACGTTGCGTCAGACCAGAAAGGCACTCTCGTTTAAGCCTCTCCTGCATCACCCTTTAAAACCAACTACAGAAGGTCGCGAAGAACGCAATGACTCAACCACAGCTGCCGGCGGCTTTGCCCAGCACCGTGGCGAGCGCAGCGAAACTCTGCTGCGGGGCCTCCGCCGGTTCTTCCCATCGTGTCCTTCGCGACCTTCTGTGAAATTCTTAAGCGCGGGTGGAATCGTGCTGCATTCCCATAAACTAGTGCCTGGTAGCCGTAATAGAATAATTCAAGACGAACGTTTTTGAGACAGGACACTAGTCGCGCCTAGTGTCGAGTTCTTGTTCGAGGCGACGAACGCGGTACATGACGTCTTCGACACCTGACCGCAGGCGCACATGCATTTGTGCTAGCAATCCAACCAGGCCAACGATGAGCGCGGCACCCCAGAAGGCACCACCGAGGAATGCGAAAGCCTTGTACGGCGTAATAGCGCCCGTACATACCCAATGCAAACTTACGAAACCGACAAATAACGCACCTACACCGGCAAGCAACCAACTGATACAACCGAAAAACTGTAAAGGACGGTAATCGCGGTTCATACCCAGGATGATGGACGCGGCACGATAGGCATAGCGCGGCAAGTTGTTGGCAACGCGCGACGTCCCGTGTTCGCGCACACCACGAACGACGATCGGCACTTCCGTCACACGTAAACCGGCAAACATCAGCGACAGAATGACTTCGTGGGTGTACGTAAAATCGCCAAGGAGATTCAGCCGCAGATACGCAGCGCGGGAGTACGCGCGATAGCCGCATGACACATCGCTGATGGATTGCCCGGCCAGACGACTGACCCAACGCGCGATGACATCGTTACCCCACCGTTTGGCGTTGGGCATAACGGGCACTTTCGCGGGATCCTTAAAGCGAGACGCCGTTACACAGTCAGCCTCCCCCGCAAGTAAGGGTGCCATCAATTTGGGTATGTCAGCCGGATCAAATTGGCCGTCGGCATCAATTGTCACGATGTAGTCCGCGTTGCGGGACATGGAGGCCAGCAGCCCGGATCGAAACGCAGCACCCACACCACGCGGTGTCGCGTGGCGAACAACATGTGCACCATGCTCGCGTGCGATGGAGCCTGTTGCATCCGTTGACCCATCATCGATGACAATCGTCTCAATACAGTCGACCCCGTCGAGCGTCGTCGGCAGGCGTTTCATCACATCCGCGATGCTTTGGGCTTCGTTCAAGGCCGGTAGTTGTATGATCAGTTTTGTCATTTATGAATCCGTAGGAGCTTTTCGCTATTCGCTACGATTACTCTTTTCGGCCCAGATTTCAACTCCGTTCAACGTTAAAGGCGTATCGTCACCCGGCCAGGATGACCGCACAAGCCGCATGCGTAGCGCTCCCGCTGCTGGCAGCGGCACATTCCACGTGCCCACGCCCGGATGAATGCCACGCAGTAATGGCGCAGCATTATCGCGTCCGCAGACCACCGAAAATGGATTCTCTTGTGCCGTATTATAGTGGAAGCGCGCGTAAAGCCATACCGTTGAGTCAGCATAGATATCAGGTGCCAGAAAATCTAGATCATGCATGTACCTCAATCTGAGGGGGAACAGATCAACGGATCGCGGTTTCAAGCGCGGGTACAGGCGATTCGCGGCGAGCGGTCGCTCAGGGCCCATATCCAGGAATAAGGCATCACCGAAAGCGCGACAGTCAACAACAGGATTGATCGGCAACAGTCCTTTTCCAGACAGGCGACCATGCCCAGTTCCAGAAGGTAAGAGTCCAGCCGGGATATGAACAAGCGAGAGCCCGGAACCCGCAATGTCATGCTCGAGCGCGACCGCGCCATCTCCCGAGAAGAGCGTCACCGTTGCACGCGGCTCAGCCTCTGCAACCCCCATATTCAACCAGAGCAAGGCATCACTCTGACCTGGAACAGTAAAGGAGAACGAATGCGGCCCAATCGTCCACGGACGCACCTCCATCTGCTCGAAATGTCCATAGCCAAGCGCAATGCTTGCCGCGTCATGCTCGCTCGCCACAGGCAGAAGGTTATGGCGCGATGCGATACTGCGGTGGGCAAAGACTTTCAAATGCTCCAGCCACTGCGGCGTCGCATAGAGTGCGCCACGATCCAGCGGCTTAAAGTAATGTGCGGGGGCCCAGTTGTCGCCCCATTGATCGATCGCCTTCGGGTCCATGAGCTCGGCATCGGTATAGCCGAGCAACAGATCCTCGAGATAGCGACATCGTTGTTCCAACACAATGCGCACACGTCCATCTGGTCCAGGCGTCAGAGCACTGACCCGATTTTGCCACGCACGGACTTCGGCGCGGTTGACCTCCGGGCCCCAAGGGTTTAGATCACGTGTCACGTTGGCCAGCGAGACGCCCGCAATGGCGAAGCAGACGATGACACTGGCGATCTGCGCACGCGCTCGGACGACGCTGCCCGGGATGCGTGACAGCATCAGTGCGACCAAGCCGTCGACACCATAGCCCGCAAAAGGGGCCAAAAAAACCATTGCTGTCAGAAAATAGCGTATGTGCATCTGCATGTAGGCGTAGAACACAAAAAACAAAACTGCTGGTAAAAGAAACCACGCCAACATCACCGGCGCACGGCGTGCACTACGCACCACGCCCACCACAATCAGTCCTAAGCCAATCCAGCCCGTTTGTGCCGGGAACCATGGCAGCATTTTCAGAATACGTTCGAGCGCAACATCGTGATTCAAAAGGTAAGACGCAGCCGACATCTGCGCACTTCCGACGATGCCCAAAGACATGGCAACCACGAGTCCTACGGCCGCGGCTACGCCGAAGGGAAGCAGGGTCCAAGCACATGCCCGAAACCGCTCAACACGCCCCTGCTTTAGCAGTCCAAGTCCGAGTAGTGCACCAGGCAGAATCAAGACGGACGGCTCACGAATGCCACAGGCCAGCACAAGCAGTGCGCCACCACCGATAAGCGACCAACGACGCGACGTGCTCGCGCCGTGAAAGAGCAAGAGATAGCAAAGCAAGACACACAGGAGACGCGACGTCTCGCGAAATGGATACATCATATGCGGCACGCTTAAATGGTGCCCACCCATGACGATCATCAACCATCCCAGTACGGTAACCGATGCGGCCTGCGGGCTTCGCATGATGCGGTTAAAAAGAAGCCACATGACGGGTGCCGTCACAATGAGCAGAACCAAGTTCAGCCAATAGGCACTCAGATCGCCAAAGACGGCCATGCATGCGGCTAAGAGCAGCGGGAACCCGGGCGCCACAAAAGACAAGGCGTCTATCAGGGCTTCGCGTCCATAGATATCCGGGTGCAACACCACACGCGCGGCGCGCATGTAAAGCATTGGGTCGTTTCCGCAGACGTACGTCATGACCTCGTGATGCGCACGACACAGGAACAGCGCCGCACTTCCAGAGGTCAAGCACAGCAGGCCGACTGGCGATCTGAGAAACCACATGACGTTTGGAAATTTCACGGCAAATCCTCTCCGAATGTTGGCGTTATGGGCAGCGTTGATTGAGACTCGCCAGTCGGTACGGAAAAGACTCGTACCGCGCTGTTCTCAAAGATTTTGATAAATCGTGGATCCGCCTCGATGTCCTTCACGAACGGCGAGGGATAGACGCCGAGGTTGTTCATGTCCGCATCAATTTCGCCAACGAGATGTGACTTAACGACCAGCGCACCCACCTTGCGCTTGTTAAGGAGAGCAATACGTTCATCATTATTACCTGACCAGAAATCGCGCAAGCGATAGCCTAGGTACCAGTCGTGCGGGCAAGGAAACAGGCGATAGTTCCCTTCCGGATACATAAACACCCGGTTGGGCTCCGGCGGGTTTTGGTCCAGAAATTGGATAGCATCACGAATGCCTATGGGAACACTCCTTAGTGCATACGTTTTATACAGAACACCACCGGACTGAATCAGGACGAGCGCGAGGACGAGGCTGTAGACGACACGATG